>NZ_JABWRG010000035.1:0-43173 GCF_014268825.1 Pseudomonas sp. SWRI51
CGCAGCAGCCCTGAAAACCCCAGGGGCTGCTGCGCAGCCCAACGCGGGACAAGCCCGCTCGCCACAAGGGAGCTCGCCACAAGGAGATATGTCTAGTGGGAACAGGCTTGTACAAAACCATAGAATCTCCCACAGGGGCCGCGTCAGCTGCGATATGGGTAGCAGACTCAATTTCTATGAGAGCTGGCGCCAGCCTGCGATGAGGCCCGCACAGGCTCAGGCGGCGTGGACGTGAAAGTCGAGCAGGCTGATCCCAGTTTGCGTATCGACCTCGGGCAGGTCGTCATGGCTGTGACCGCCGAGCGCGCAATACACCAGCCAGTGGCGGTCTTGCACGTTGATGGAAAAACCATCGATCAGCGCCTGCTGTTCGTCACTCTGGGCAACAAGGTAGAGACGGTCCTGGTTTTCGGCGTGCAGCATGACAAGCTCCGGTTCGGTTGCAGGCCGACAGGGTGGCCTGTCTTGATGACGAGCGTGTGACAGATGAAATTTAGTCGCAGTTGGTCGCAAAAGTGCGGGCGTGCCAACCGGCCTAGGTAGAATGCCGGGCTTTGCTGAACCTGAAACCGAGGGTCGTGTCGATGTCGTTGCAAGTGCTCATGGGCTTTCTCGCTGCCCATCCGGCCAAACTGGTAAACCTTCTGGCCCTGCTGATTACCTGCCCGGGCGGTTTGCTGCTGCACAGCGCCCGGCGCCGCGCAGCCATTCACCGCCAACGCCTGGCGGTGGGTGAAGGCGCGGCGGACGGCTTCGACCTGCGCGTGCCGCGCTACTACTACATTCTCGGCTTTGCCTGCCTGGCGATGGCGCTGCTGCTGTCGTGGTTCAGCACCTGGGCCTGAGCTTCACCCGCACCCCACCGCCATCTGCGCTTCAGGCTGACATGGCCTGGCGCTTGACCTGATACTGGTTACGCACCGGCGTCGCATATTGCTGCACCAGGTACGGGCGCTGCTCGGCAGGGCAGGCGTCCAGGCGGCGCTGCCATTCTGCGCGGGCCTTTTGCAGCTCTTCGGCCGGGAACACCTTGTCAGCGCTCGGCACTTGCAGTGCCTCGTCTTTCTCGGCCCACATCGCATAGGCCAGGTAGTGCACCGGGAACAGCCGGTAGCCGCCGAGGATCTGCCGGTCGATGGCCAGGGCCAGTTGCTTGGTGTCCTCGTGGTACTCGGTTACAGGCGGTGCAAAGTTGATGTGCACCCGGCCTTTGTAGCCGGTAATGCCCTGGGCAATGCTGTTGTCGTCCTCGCCCGGCGCCTTGGTGTAGCTGCCGGTGGTGGCGCGGATGTACAGCTCGCGGGCCTTGGCCTGGTCGCACGGGTCGTATTCGTAGCTGATCGATACCGGAATCAGGTTCAGGCTCTGGATCACTGCACCAAACGGCTCGTCCTTGCGGCTCATGTGGAACATTTTCAGGATCGCCGAATCGGTCCGGTCATCACCGTCCTTGGCGCGGCCTTCGGCCTGGGCGATCCAGATCGAGGCGCCATCGCTGCGGATGGAATGGTTGATGTAGGCCGACAGCAACTGGTAGGCGGCGAGCTTCTCGCGGCGGCCGCTGATCGAGCGGTGCACGATGAAGCTTTTGTTCAGGCGCATCATGTCGCTGACGAAGGGCTTCTGCAGCAGGTTGTCGCCGATGGCGATCCGCGGCGTGGGCAAGCCTGCGTGGTACACGGCGTAATTGACGAAAGCCGGGTCCATGACGATGTCGCGGTGGTTGGCCAGGAACAGGTAGGCGGTGCCCGCCTTGAGCTGCTCGACGCCGGTGTAGGTGACGCCGTCGGTTGCACGGTCGATGGTCCGGTCGACGTAGTACTCGACTTTGTCCTGCAGCGTCGAAACGCAGCTCACGCCAGCGAACTCTTTGCGCAGGCGCCGCGCGATCAGTGGCTTGAGCAGCCAGCCGAAGGCGCCCGCTGCCCGCGGGAAGCGGAAGTGGGTGAGGATATCGAGGAATGCCGGGTCGCTGAACAGGCGCGCCAGAACGGCAGGCACCTCAGCGTCGTCGTACGGTCGGATGGCATCGAATTCGCCCATCATGCTCTCTTGTTGGAAACGGCTAGGGTAATAAGGTAGGGGCGGGTTCGGAAAAACGGCTCCGACACACATCAGCCCTGTAAATAGACCGGCAATTATACGCACAAGTCACTCAGGAGACCGCGATGCTGGAAACTGCTATCTACGATTGTCCGTACTGTGGTGAACAGGTTGAAACGACCGTGGACCTGTCTGCCGGCGACCAGGAGTACATCGAGGACTGCCAGGTCTGCTGCAAGCCCATCACCTTCAAGCTGCAGGTCGAGGGTGATGAGTGGATGCTCGATGTTTACGGCGAGAACGACTGATGCTGCGTATATACGAGCCTGAAAGCCTGCTGGAGGCGCAAATGCTGGTGGGCATGCTCGCCAGCGAAGGCGTTGAGGTGCACCTGGTCGGGCGCGACCTGATGGGCGCGGTGGGTGAGCTGCCGATGCACGGGCTGTTGGGCCTGGCGGTCGCCGATGAGCATGCCGCCTACGCACGGCAACTGATCGATGCGTACAATGCTGCCCAGCCCCTTGCCGGCGACGAACCGGAAAGTTATCCGGGAACCCTGATCTGTTAGGTTTTGATTTCGCCCATGTGTGGACGCTACGCCCTGTTTCGCTGGTCCCCAGCCTTTGCCGGCTTGCCGGGGTTTCCCCCTGAGCAGCGTGCGCAATGGAACATTTCGCCCGGCGCCTCGGTGCTGATCCAGCGCCAGCAGGCCGGCCAGTTGCAATTGGCCAGTGCGCGCTGGGGGCTGACCCCGGCCTGGCTGACCGACCTCTCGCGCACGCCCGCCCAGGCCCGCGCCGAGACCCTGGCCGAACAACCGATGTTTCGCGATGCGTTCCGCCAGCGGCGCTGCCTGATGCCGGCCAACGGCTTTTACGAGTGGCGCGGCACTGCACGCAAACGCCCGTATTGGGTGACACCGGGGGAGGGCGCTTCGCTGTTCTTTGCCGCCGTGTGGGAACAATACCCGGTGCAAGAGCAGGTTTGGCTAAGCTGCGCGGTAATCACCCAGCCTGCAATGAACCAGCGCCGCCCGCTGATTCTGGATGAAGCCGAGCAGGCGCTGTGGCTCGACCCCGATACGCCGCTGGCGCGCCTGCACGAGCTGCTCGCCAAACCCCCGGCCAGCCTGCGCGAGCGCGCCCTGGCGCTGTTGGTCAACGACCCCAAGCTTGACGGCCCGGAATGCCTGACCCCAGCGTGAGCCTGCACCGGGTCAGTTGAATCGTCGGCTTACGTAGGAAAACTTACCCAAAGCTCTAGCGGCCTGAAGCGCCAACGCCTAGGATACGCGGCACGTAAATAGGGAGTGTTTTCATGCGTAAGTCATTCGTTGTCAGCATGTTGAGCGCCGGCATCCTGCTGGGCGGCTGTCAGGCGGTCAATACCACCAGTGGTGGCGCCGTCGGTGTTGAACGCAAGCAGTACATGTTCAGCATGCTCTCGACCGATGAGGTCAACCAGATGTACGCCAAGTCGTACCAGCAGACCCTCGGTGAAGCCACCAACGCAGGCGTGCTGGACAAGTCCAGCAAAGACGCCAAGCGGGTGCAGGCCATTGCTGACCGCCTCATCGCCCAGGCACCACAGTTCCGGCCGGACGCCGCGCAGTGGAAATGGGAAGTCAACGTCATCAAGAGCGACGAGCTCAACGCCAACTGCGGCCCAGGCGGCAAGATCATCGTCTACACCGGCCTGATCGACCAGCTGAAGCTGACCGACGCAGAAATCGCCGCCGTGATGGGCCACGAAATTGCCCACGCCCTGCGCGAGCATGGCCGTGAAGCAATGTCCAAGGCCTACGGCGTGGAAATGGCCCGCCAAGGCGCCGGCGCCATCTTCGGCATTGGCCAGGACAAAATGGCCATGGCAGACACCGTGGTGAACTACTCCATGACCCTGCCCAACAGCCGCGCCAACGAGAACGAAGCCGACCTGATCGGCCTCGAACTGTCGGCCCGCGCCGGCTACGATCCGAACGCTGCGATCACCTTGTGGAACAAGATGAGCAAGGCTTCCGAAGGCGCGCCGCCTGAGTTCATGAGCACTCACCCGGCTTCCACCAGCCGTATTGCGTCGCTGCAGGCAGCCATTCCGAAGGTGATGCCGCTGTACCAAGCGTCGAAGAAGTAAGCCCTCGAACGCCGCTCCTGCAAGGGGCGGCGTTTTTTCGATCAGCCTATCCAGCCGCTGGTTTTCATTGCCGAATACACGGCGACCACTGCCAGCACCACGAACGCCGCCGCCGCCAGGCGACGGATCAGCGTCAACGGCAGTTTATCTGCTGCAAAATTACCCGCCAGTACCACCGGCACGTTGGCAATCAGCATGCCCAGCGTGGTGCCAATGATCACCATGATCAGGTGCGGATACTGCGCAGCCAGCATCACTGTGGCGACCTGGGTCTTGTCACCAATCTCCGCCAGGAAGAACGCAATCAGCGTGGTCAGGAACGGCCCGAAGCGGCGCGCGTTGCTGGTTTCATCATCGTCCATCTTGTCCGGCACCAAGGTCCACAAGGCCGTGGCGGTGAAGCTTGCGGCCAGTACCCAGTGCAGCACCGACTCGCTGAAAAAACCACTGACCCAGGCGCCCACAGCGCCCGCTGCGGCATGGTTGGCCAAGGTGGCGGCGACGATACCGGCAATGATCGGCCAAGGCTTGCGAAAGCGGGCCGCGAGAATAAGCGCGAGCAATTGCGTCTTGTCGCCAATTTCGGCGAGCGCAACGATGGCGGTGGGGACGAGCAACGATTCCAGCATCAGGATTCCTACGGGGGGCGGGTCGACACGGCTATGACACGTACAGCCTCCCCGCCCCGGGTAAGGTGTGCGTGTCATAGGTCTTGTCAAACCCTGGATCCATCTGTGTGGACCGTGGGTCGCACGCGCCATGGCCTGAGGGCCAAGTATGTTGACGCGTGCCGGGCAAGCTGGGTGCTTGCGGGAGACTACTCCCCTAGGACGGTGCGGATTCTGCCTAGGCCAAACGCTTTAGGCAAGCGCTGTTTTTCAACCGCGTGTGGCGCGGTAAATTTTGAAACCCTGTGCTTCGGCGCGGGTTTCGCAGTTGCCCAAGGCGGCCTCGATCAACGGTTTGTAGCGCAGGAAGCTGTTGGCAACTAGGCGCATTTCGCCGCCTTTTCGCAGAATTTTTCCAGATTTTGCCAACAAGTCTTCAACTGCCTGGTAATGCGTGTGCACCCCGGTGTGGAACGGCGGGTTGCTCAGAATCACGCTCAGGTCCTGGGGCGCTGCATCGATGCCGTCGCCGCTGATTACCTCGCCTTCAAGGCCATTGGCGGCCAGTGTGAGGCGGCTGGCAACCACCGCAAACGCGTCGACATCCAGCAGCGTCACCTGGCTTTGCGGGTAACGGCGCTTGACCGTCGCGCCCAGCACACCAGCCCCACAGCCAAAATCAAGCACATGGCCGCTGGGCAGGTTTTGCAGATGCTCCAGCAACAGCGCGGTGCCCTTGTCCAGGCGGCCATGGCTGAATACGCCAGGCAGGCTGACCACTTGCAGCGGCCCGTCAGGCAACGCCAGTTCGAAGCGTTCTGCAAGGCTTTCCAGCGGCTGCGCAACCGGTGCGTTATCTACGGTTACCTGCCACAACTGGCAGTGGCGGGCGCTGTCGAGCTTGCGCGGCTTGCCGAACGCCTGCAATTGCTTGGCTGCGCCCTCGATGCCGCCGCGCTTTTCGCCGACCAGGTACAGCTCGCGGCCAGCCAGGCGCGAGGCCAGGGCGTTGAGCAGATAGGCGGCAAGCTCGCGGGACTTGGGCAAAAACAGCACGGCGCTGTCGAAGGGCACCTGCGGTGCGTCGACACCGTGGTGGCAGCGGCCAGGAAAACGGCCCAGAAGCTGCGCCTGGTCGCCGGCGTGCCAGGTCCAGGCCTGGGCTTGCGGCAGCTCGGCGAGCAGGCCGTCGGCGGGGGCGCCGGCGATCAGCAGCGAGCCCTGGAACAGCTCCGCCTGGCGGAGCAACACTTCACTGCGCGGGTCCATGGACGACGCCTCCTGAAAAAAGTCGCGCAGTGTAGCAGAGCCGCCTGCGGTTCAGCCGACCACTCGCCGTGGCTGCCCGGCAAAGAACGCCTGGGCGTTTTCGGCCAGTTGGCCGACGATGCGCTGGCGCGCCTCCACCGCGCCCCAGGCGCTGTGCGGGGTGATGATCAGGCGTGGGATATCCGCCGCCAGCAGCGGGTTGCCGTTGACGGGGGGCTCGATGCTGAGCACATCGGTGGCGGCCCCGCCCAGGTGGCCGCTGCGCAGCGCATCGGCCAGGGCCTGCTCGTCGATCAGCCCGCCGCGCGCGGTGTTGACCACCAGCGCACTGGGCTTGAGCAGCGCCAGCTCACGGGCCCCGAGCATGTGCCGGGTCTGCTCGGTGAGTGGGCAGTGCAGGGTCAGGGCGTCGACTTGGGGCAACAGTTCGTCCAGGGGCAAGCGGTCGGCGCGCGCCGGCCGGCCGGGAATCTGGCCACTGAGGACACGCATGCCGAACGCTTCGGCCAGGCGCGCCACCGCCCCGCCCAATTCGCCATGGCCCAGCAGGCCGAGGGTCTTGCCCTCAAGCTCGACGATAGGGAAGTCGAGCAGGCAGAACTGGCTGGCCTTGGCCCATTGCCCGGCCGCCACGGCCTGCTGGTAGTCGCAAAGGCGCGTGGCCAGCGCGAGCAGCAGGGCCAAGGTGTGCTGGGCCACCGAAGGGGTGCCATAACCTTGGCAGTTACACACGGTAATGCCTTGGGCGCGCGCCGCGGCGAGGTCAACGTTGTTGGTGCCGGTCGCCGACACCAGGATCAGCTTGAGCTGCGGGTTGGCCGCCAGGGTTGCACCATCGAGCACCACCTTGTTGCTGATCGCCACTGTGGCGCCCTTCAGGCGTTCGGCGACTTCGTCGGGGGCGGTCGCCGGGTGGCAGCGCAGCGACGAAAAGCACTGCTGCAAGGGGCCCAGGTCGAGGTCCCCGAGGTCCAGGGAGGCATGGTCGAGAAATACGGCATCGCGTGCGGCGGTCATGACGGGTCCTTCTGCGGGGGCGTGGTCAGGGCGGTGGCGCCCGACCTGCACCTTACTTAATCAGACGCGGTTACGTCATCAAGTGTGGTGCACACTCAAGGCCGCCGGGCCACGTTTCTCATACCTGGCAAAGCCGAATCATTCCTTTGGCTGATTTGACGGGTGCCTCACCGATCTACAGTAACTGTCTGAAATGTCCGGGCCGTTCTACAGAAAAGGGATCTCTATGTTGCAGACGCGCATCATCAAGCCCGCCGAGGGCGCCTATCAGTACCCTCTGTTGATCAAGCGACTGCTGATGTCGGGTGGTCGTTACGAGAAAACCCGCGAGATCGTCTACCGCGACCAGGTGCGGCTGACTTATCCACAGCTCGCCGAGCGTATCGCGCGCCTGGCCAACGTGCTTAGTGCTGCCGGGGTCAAGGCCGGTGATACCGTGGCGGTGATGGACTGGGACAGCCATCGCTACCTCGAATGCATGTTCGCTATCCCGATGATCGGCGCGGTGGTGCACACCATCAATGTGCGCCTTTCGCCTGAGCAAATTCTGTACACCATGAACCACGCCGAAGACCGCTTCGTGCTGGTCAACAGCGATTTCGTCGGCTTGTACCAGGCCATTGCCGGGCAACTGACCACGGTGGACAAGACCCTGCTGTTGACCGACGGGCCAGGAAAATCAGCCGATTTGCCGGGGCTGGTTGGCGAGTACGAGCAGCTGCTGGCTGCGGCCAGCCCGCACTACGACTTCCCCGACTTTGACGAGAACTCAGTCGCCACCACCTTCTACACCACGGGCACCACCGGCAACCCCAAGGGTGTGTACTTCACCCACCGTCAGTTGGTGCTGCACACCCTGGCCGAAACGTCGGTCACCGGCAGTATCGACAGCGTGCGGCTGATCGGTAGCGATGATGTGTACATGCCCATCACCCCGATGTTCCATGTGCACGCCTGGGGCATTCCCTACGCCGCGACCATGCTTGGCATGAAACAGGTGTACCCCGGCCGCTACGAGCCCGACATGCTGGTCAAGCTGTGGCGCGAAGAGAAGGTCACCTTCTCCCACTGTGTGCCGACCATCCTGCAAATGCTGCTCAACTGCCCCAACTCGCAAGGCCAGGACTTCGGCGGCTGGAAAATCATCATTGGCGGCAGCGCACTCAACCGCGCCCTCTATGAGGCGGCGCTGGCGCGCGGCATCCAGCTGACTGCCGCGTATGGCATGTCCGAGACCTGCCCGCTGATCAGCGCCGCGCACCTGAACGACGAACTGCAAGCCGGTAGCGAGCACGAACGCGTCACCTACCGCATCAAGGCCGGGGTGCCGGTGCCGCTGGTCGAGGCGGCCATTGTCGATGGCGACGGCAATTTCCTGCCTGCCGACGGTGAACATCAGGGCGAGCTGGTGCTGCGTGCGCCGTGGCTGACCATGGGCTACTTCAAGGAGCCGGAAAAAAGCGCCGAGCTGTGGCAGGGCGGCTGGCTGCATACCGGGGATGTGGCGACCCTGGACAGCATGGGCTTCATCGATATTCGCGACCGCATCAAGGACGTGATCAAGACCGGCGGTGAGTGGGTGTCCTCGCTGGACCTCGAAGACCTCATCAGCCGCCACGCGGGGGTGCGCGAGGTGGCCGTGGTGGGCGTGCCCGACCCGCAATGGGGTGAGCGGCCATTCGCGCTGATTGTGGTGCGCGAGGGCCAGTTGGTCGATGCGCGGACGCTCAAGGACCATCTCAAGCCGTTCGTCGAGCAGGGCCATATAAACAAGTGGGCCATCCCCAGCCAGATCGCCCTTGTTACTGAAATTCCCAAGACCAGCGTCGGCAAGCTCGACAAGAAGCGTATCCGCCTGGACATCACTGAATGGCAGGCCAGTAACAGCGCATTTCTGTCCACCCTGTAAACGCTGGCGGGCGCGGCTATTTTCAGGCTGTTGCCCACGCTAGAGCGGTTGGTGTCTTGTCAAAGCAAAAAAATGAGCCATGCTTGTGCACGGCGGTCATCAGGGACAGTTACCCGGTGCTCGTCGGCCGCACGGAGCGCAAATCACACTTTAGAGGGATCAAGCACCTTTGGCCGCTGGCTATAGTCGGCTCAGGGGATTTTCAGGAATGGGGGAGGCGACGCACGTTGTGCGGCGCTGCGGGCAGGAGCCATGTCACCAGGCGCTCGGGCCGTTTCTGAAGGGACTCACTGCCATAACAATAAAGTACATGGAGTAGCGTCGATGACATCTGCAAACCCGTTCTGGCGCCGGGCCCGACTGCCTTTGGCCGTCAGCCTTGCTTCCACGCTCGCAAGCCCTGCTTTCGCTGTCAGCTTCAACATCGGTGAAATCGAAGGCCAGTTCGACTCGTCGCTCTCTGTCGGCGCCAGCTGGTCCACCGCCAGCCCGAACAAGAACCTCATCGGCGCCAACAATGGCGGCAAGGGGTTGTCGCAAACCTCCGACGACGGTCACTTGAACTTCAAGAAGGGCGAGACCTTCTCGAAGATCTTCAAGGGCATCCACGACCTCGAACTCAAGTACGGCGACACCGGGGTGTTCGTGCGCGGCAAGTACTGGTACGACTTCGAGCTCAAGGATGAACACCGCGAGTTCAAGGACATCAGTGACTCCAACCGCAAAGAGGGCGCGCAGTCCTCGGGCGGAGAGATTCTCGATGCGTTCGTCTACCACAACTATTCCATCGGCGACATGCCGGGCTCGGTGCGCTTCGGCAAGCAGGTGGTCAGCTGGGGTGAAAGCACCTTCATTGGCGGCGGCATCAACTCCATCAACCCGATCGACGTATCGGCATTCCGCCGCCCCGGCTCCGAGGTGAAGGAAGGCCTGATTCCGGTCAACATGTTCTATGTCTCCCAGAGCCTGACCGACAACCTGTCGGCCGAGGCCTTCTACCAGGTGGAGTGGGACCAGACTGTCGTCGACAACTGCGGTACGTTCTTCTCGCAGCCGGACATCATTGCCGATGGCTGTACCGACAACCTGCGGGTGCTGAGCAGCGCCCGTACGCTGAACGGCTTGCCTGCAGGCGTCCGTGGTCTGCTCGCCGCCAACGGCGTGAACTACAACGACGAAGGCGTGCTGGTCAGGCGCGGCGCCGATCGTGACGCGCGCGACAGCGGCCAATTTGGCGTTGCCTTCCGCTATATGTTCGAGCCGCTCGACACCGAGTTCGGCGCCTACTTCATGAACTACCACAGCCGCGCGCCGATCTTCAGCGCCACCGGCGCTTCGCAGGGAGTCTTCGACCGTATTGCAGCACTGCCGGCAAACCTGCAGGCGCTTATAGTGGCGGGCAATTCGCAGTATTTCGTCGAGTACCCGGAAGACATTCGCCTGTACGGCCTGAGCTTCTCCACCACGTTGCCCACCGGCACTGCCTGGAGCGGTGAACTCAGCTACCGGCCCAACGCCCCGGTGCAACTGAACTCAACCGATATCCTGTTCGCAGGTGTGACGCCGATTGGCGGCTTCAACGATGCTTCGGTGCTCAAGGGCACGCCAGGGCAAGACCTGCATGGTTACCGGCGTAAAGAGATCACCCAGTTCCAGACCACATTCACCCACTTCCTGGACCAGGTAATGGGCGCCAGCCGCCTCACCCTCGTCGGCGAAGTCGGCGTCACTTACGTGGGCGGGCTCGAAAGCACCAGCAAGGCGCGCTACGGCCGCGACCCGGTCTACGGCCCAGGGGAGCTGCCCAACGGCACCTGCCAGACCCTGAACGCCGGCACCATTGGTGGCTCGGGCCTGGGTACATCGACCGCCAACCTGTCGCGTAACTGCAACAGCGATGGCTTCACCACCAGCACCTCCTGGGGCTACCGCGCCCGCGCCATTTGGGAGTACCCGGATGTGTTCTCGGGGGTCAACCTCAAGCCTAGCGTGGCCTGGTCCCACGACGTGTCTGGCTACTCGCCAGGCCCAGGTGCCAACTTCGAGGAAGGCCGCAAGGCAGTCAGCCTGGGCCTGGACGCCGAGTATCAGAACACCTACACGGCGAGCCTTTCGTACACCAACTTCTTCGATGGCAAGTACACAACCGTAGATGACCGCGACTTCGTCGCCCTCAGCTTCGGCGTGAACTTCTAAGCCCACTGATTCAGGACGACAACAGTATGAAAATGACCACACGACTACTGAAGGCCGGTGTCTTGGGCATGTCCTTGCTGGCGACCAGCGTCATGGCGGCGGTGTCTGCCGACCAGGCGGCCAAGCTGGGTTCCACGCTGACGCCGATGGGGGCAGAAAAGGCCGGCAACGCCGACGGCTCCATCGGCCCTTGGGAGCCGCTGGGCAAAACTGCCGGCAGTGTCGATGGCAAAGGTTTCCTGTCCGATCCCTATGCCAGCGAAAAGCCGCTGTTCACCATCACTGCGCAGAACGCCGAGCAGTACAAGGACAAACTGTCGCCAGGCCAGATGGCCATGCTCAAACGCTACCCCGACAGCTACAAGATCCCGGTGTACAAAACCCACCGTGGCGCCACGGTGCCTGATGATGTGTTCGCCGCCATCAAGGAAAACGCCACCAAAACCACCCTGGTAGAAGGTGGCAACGGCCTGAACAACTTCCGCACTGCGGTGCCGTTCCCGATCCCCAAAGATGGTCTGGAAGTCATCTGGAACCACATCACCCGCTACCGTGGCGGCAGCGTCACGCGTTTGGTGACCCAGGCCACGCCGCAGCAAAACGGCTCCTACAGTCTGGTGTACTTCCAGGACCAGTTCGTGTTCCGCGACCGCATGAAGGACTACGACCCGGCCAACCCCGGCAACATCCTGTTCTATTTCAAACAGGAGGTGACCGCCCCGGCGCGCCTGGCCGGCACCGTGCTGCTGGTGCACGAGACCCTCGACCAGGTCAAGGAGCCGCGCAAGGCCTGGATCTACAACGCCGGCCAGCGCCGCGTGCGCCAGGCGCCGCAAGTGTCGTATGACGGGCCGGGTACCGCCGCCGACGGTCTGCGTACCTCGGACAACCTGGACATGTTCAACGGCGCGCCCGACCGCTACGACTGGAAGCTTGAGGGCAAGAAAGAACTGTACATCGCCTCCAACGCTTTCAAACTGGATGACCCGAAGCTCAAATACGCCGACATCATCAAGGCCGGCCATATCAACCAGGACCTCTCGCGCTATGAGCTGCGCCGTGTCTGGCATGTGGTGGCAACCCTCAAGCCTGGGCAGCGGCATATCTACGCCAAGCGTGACTTCTACATCGACGAGGACACCTGGCAGGCCGCGGTGATCGACCAGTACGATGGCCGCAACCAGCTGTGGCGGGTGTCTGAGGCTCATGCCCAGCCGTATTACGCCAACCAGGTGCCGTGGTATACCCTGGAAGCCATCTACGACCTGCAATCGGGCCGTTACCTGGCACTGGGCATGAAAAACGAAGAAAAGCGCGCTTACGACTTCGGCTTTACTGCCAGCAAAGCTGACTTCCAACCCGCGGCACTGCGCCAGTCCGGCGTGCGCTAAGCCTGTTGCAGGCTTCTGATCGATCCGGGGCCGCGATGCGGCCCCTTTTGCGTCATGGGTTTCTACACAATTTCTCGCTCAGACGTATTTCATTGTGGCGAGCGGGCTCGCCCCGCGTTGGGCTGCGAAGCAGCTCTAAAACCTATCTCTGTCAAAGTACTCACACACCGGTATCCCTCAGGGCTGCTCCGCAGCCCAACGCGGGGCAAGTCCGCTCGCCACAACAACTTGTGCTCCAGCGTCGCGCCAGAGTTGCATAGAGACCAATGCTGGCTTATGGCCGGTTATCCGGCCCGCTGATGTCGATCAGCGTTGTTGCGTTTTGTCGTAGTCTTTTTGTGCAAATCGCGGTCATTACCTTCAAATGCGCCGTTTTTGCCGCTAGTCTCGCAACATCCGCACCGACGAAGTTTCCATCAGAACGAGCCGGCCATGACTGATCTGTCCCGTATGCATGGAGTCGCCAGTCAGGCCATTGGCCTGCTGGACGGGCGTTTCTATCGGCCACCGCTGCCAGAGGCGCACGTCCCCCGGCCACGCCTTTGCCAGCGCTTGAGCACCGGCCTTGCAGGGCGCTTGTTGTTGGTAAGCGCGCCGGCAGGCTTTGGCAAAAGCTCCCTGGCCATCGAGTTCTGCCAGGCGCTGCCCAGCCATTGGCGCAGCCTGTGGCTGGGTTTGAGCCAGCGCGATGCCGACCCCGGCCGTTTTCTTGAGCGTTTGCTCGAAGGCCTGCAGCAGTTCTGCCCGGCGCTGGGCGGCCAAGCGATGGGCTTGCTGAAAATGCGCCAGCGCCATCAACCCTTCGCCTTTGAAGAATGGCTTGATGGCCTGCTCGATGAGCTGGCGCTGTACCTGCAGCCCGACACCCCTCTGCTGCTGGTGCTTGACGACTATCACCTGGCTCAGGGGTCGGTGCTCGACCGCTGCCTGCAGTTTTTCCTCAACCACCTGCCAGCAGGCCTGGCCCTGTTGGTGACCAGCCGGCAGCGCCCCGACTGGCACCTGGCGCGGCTGCGGCTGTCGCGGCAGTTGGTCGAACTCAACGAGCAGGACCTGCGCCTGACCCCGGACGAAGCCCTGGCGGTGATCGGTCGGCAGCCCACCGGGCTGCGCGGCCAGGCTCTGGACAACCTCATCCAGCGCAGCGACGGCTGGGTGGCGGGCTTGCGTTTCTGGCAACTGGCCGCCAGCGAGTCGGGTGAAGACGGTGCCTTGCCGCAAGCCCTGCATGGCGGCGAGGGCCTGATCCGCGACTACCTGCTCGAAGAAGTGATCGATATTCTGCCCGCCCATGTGCAGGCATTTCTTTACGATACCGCCTGCCAGGAGCGCTTCTGCGCCGACCTGTGCGACGCGCTGCGTGAACGCGTGGACAGCGCCGAGGTTCTTCACTACCTGCAAGCCCACCAAGTGTTTCTGGTGCCGCTTGACGAGCATGGCCGGTGGTTCCGCTACCACCACCTGTTTTCCGATTTGCTGCGTAGCCGCCAGAGCAGTGAGCCGCTGGTCAGTCTGCACCTGCGCGCCTGCCGCTGGTTCCAAGCCCAGGGCCTGCTCGACGAGGCCGTTGAACAGGCCTTGCGCGCCGGCCACCTCGATGTTGCGGCAGACCTGGTGCAGAGCCTCTCTGAAGAACAACTGCTGGCCGAGCAGAACGTCGGCATGTTGCTGCGCTGGAAAATGGACCTCCCCGACAGCCTGCTGATCAGCACGCCGCGGCTGATCGTACTGTACAGCTGGGCACTGGGCCTGGCCTGCCAACTGGACGCAGCCGAAGAGCTGGCGGCTCATCTCAGCCGGTTTCTGCCAGCGCCATCGGCCACTGCGCAGCGCTCCATGCTGGCCCAGTGGCTGGCGCTGAGCGGGGTCATCGCTCGCGGGCGAGGGGATCGCCAGCGCACGCTTGCGTACTGCGGCGAAGCCCTGCAAACCTTGCCGTTAAAACGCTATGGGCAGCGTCTGGTCTGCCTGTCGACCCTGTCCAACCTGGCCATTGCCGACGGCGATTTCTGGCGCGCCCGGGGCTGGAACCGCGAGGCGCTGGAGCTGGCCCAGCGGGTCGGCAACCCGCTGTTCGAAGCCCTGGCCCATTACGACCGGGCGCGGGTGCTGCATGCCCGTGGCGAAGTGCTCAGGGCCCTGGACGAGGTGCACCAGGGCCTGCAGCGCTTGCAGGGGCTGTCGGCGCAGCGCCTTTATGCGGTACGCGCTCGGCTGACGCTCTATGAGGGTTATCTGCTGGCCACGCGCCTGCAGCCGGCGCAGGCGCGAGCGCGCTTGCGTGCGGGGCTTAGCGAAGCACGGGCGTGTCGCGATATCAGCGTGTTGATCGGCCACTGCGTGATCGCCTCGTTGGAGGGGCGCGAAAGCCGCTTTGCCGAAGCCTTCGCCGAGTTGGCCGAGGCCGAGCGGCTGATGCATATCTGGGATGTGCCGCCGATTTTCTATCTGGCCATGATCACCTTGGTGAAGTGCGAGCTGTGGCTGGCCCAGGGGCGCACCGACCTTGCCGAATCGTGGTTGTTGCGCCTGGGCCAGACCTACGGCGGCCAGCAACCCGCCGCTGCGCCTGAATTCCACCCTTTGCTGCCTTTGCATATCGAACTGCAGCGCGCGTTGCTTGAGCAGGTGCTGGGGCGCACCGCTGACGCCGAAGCGCGGCTGCATGGGCTGGCGGTACGGGGGCAGGGCAGTGGCGGCCTGGCCTTGGCGGTGTGTGGGTTGTGCCAGTTGGTGAGTTTGCTGCTGGCGCAGGGCCGTGAACAGCAGGCCAGCGAGTGCCTGATGCAGGCGCTCGATGCTGCGCAGGGCGGCGTGCTGCAGGCCTTCCAGCGGTTGATTGAGGACCACCCGCAGTGGTTGCGCGAGCAACTTGCCCCACGCACCCAGTGCGCGCTCAGGGGCGATCTGCTGGCGCGCCTGCCCGAGCTGCCAGAGGTGCCGAACAGCGGCGCAGAAAGCCTGAGCGGCCGAGAGCTTGCGGTACTGGAGCTGATCGCCCAGGGCTGTTCCAACCAACAGATCAGCGAGCGGCTGTTCATTTCGCTGCACACAGTCAAGACCCACGCCAGCCATATCAACAGCAAACTCGGCGTAGAGCGGCGTACCCAGGCGGTGGCGCGGGCCAAGGCCTTGGGGTTGTTGGCCTAGCGGTAGCCGGGCTGCGCAGGGCCGGCTACAATAATGGCTACGCGCCACTAGTTTTGCGCGGCCTTGCAGGCCTCATCTTTCACGATGCGCTGCCGATATATTTTCGGCGGTACGCGTCGCTACGCGCTTTTTTTCAATTATTTCAATACAGGTCGTCTTGATGCTGCAGTACGGGCAAAAAAGCTTTCTGATCGTCGACGACTTCACCGACTTTCGTACCTCTACGCGCTCGATGCTGCGCGAACTGGGCGTGCGCGACGTAGACACCGCCGACAGTGGCGAGCAGGCGCTGCGCATGTGCGGGCAGAAGCGCTACGACTTCGTGCTTCAGGATTTTCACCTGGGCGACGGCAAGAAGAATGGCCAGCAGGTGCTCGAAGACCTGCTGCTCGACAAGCTGATCAGCCATGAATGCGTGTTCATCATGGTGACCGCCGAGAGTAGCCAGGCCATCGTGCTCAGCGCCATCGAGCATGAACCGGATGCCTACCTGACCAAACCGTTCAACCGCGTGGGCCTTGCCCAGCGGCTGGAAAAACTGGTGCAGCGCAAAACCTTGCTCAAACCGATCCTGCAGGCCCTTGACCGCGGCCAGCCGGCCCAGGTGCTGGTGGCTTGCGCCGAACTGTGCAAACAGGACCCGCGCTTCGCCCCACTGTGCCTGCGCTACCGCGCCGACGCCCTGCGCGACCTCAACCGGTTCGATGAGCTGGAGAAGTTTCTCAAGGGCATCCTCGCCAGCCGGCCACAGCCATGGGTATATGCGGCACTGGGCAACCTGATGCTCAAGCGCGGCCAGCATGCCCAGGCCCAAGGTGTGTTCGAGCAGGCGCTCAAGGCTTTCCCGATCATGCCCAGCCTCTACGACGGGATGGCCGAAGCCTTGATCGCCCAAGGCGAGAGCAAGCGCGCCCAGCATATGCTCGAAGAAGCGGTGCGCTTGTCGCCGCTGGCAGTACGCCGGCAGGCCGCGCTGGGTAAGCTGGCGCTGGAAAACGCCGACTTCGACAGCGCTTCCAAGGCGTTCCGCCACGCGGTAAGCCAAGGCCAGAGTTCGCGCTACAAGAGCGCCGAAAGCAACCTGGGCCTGGCCCAGGCCCTGATGAACAAGAACGTCGGCAACGGCCTGGATGCCCGGACTCGGGTTGAAATCAATACCGTGCTCAGCGAAGTGGCCAAGGAGCATGTCGAGGACCAGGGCCTGCAAGTGCGCGCACGGCTGATGAAAGCCGCGAGCCTGCAGCAGGCCGGCGATGCCGAAACCGCAGCCAAGCTCACCGAGCAGGCCATGCAGCGGCTTGAGAAGATGGACCAGTTCTTCTCGGTAGAGGCTGCGCTGACGGTGGCCAAGCAGTTGCAGCAGCTCGGCCAGGACGCGGCAGGCAGCTCGATTCTCAAAGGTTGTGTCGAAACCTACGGCGACGACCCCAAGGTGATGCAGAGCGTCGCCAAGCTGACCGACGACCCGACAGTGCTGGGGGCGGTGACCGAGGCGGTCGACCTGAACCGCCAAGGCGTGCGTAGTTATCAGGGCGGCCAGCTCAGCGAAGCCCTTGGCATGTTCCGCAAGGCTCTGGCATTGCAGCCCAAGAACATCAGTATCGCCCTCAACACCGCACAGGCGCTGTTGCGCATCGGTGGTGAGGTGACCCCGCCGGCGCTGTTGCAAGAGTGTCGCAACTGCCTGACCAGCGTGGGCGGTATTCCCAAGAGCGACAGCCGCTATGAGCGCTATCGCAAGTTGCATCTGCGGGTATTCGGCGCATGAGTCAGGACAATCAGGGGCTGGATTTTTCCACGGTGATCGCCTCCACCGTGCATGACCTGAAAAACTCGTTGTCGGTGCTGATCCAGACCCACAACCAGTGGCTGGCGCGCCTGCCTGCAGAGCTGCAGGGCGGCACCGAGCAGGGCATCATGGAGCACGAGTTCAGCCACCTCAACGGCATGCTGGTGCAACTGCTGGGCCTTTACAAGCTGGGCGTCAACCAGTTGCCGGTGTGCCCGGACTACCACGAGCTGGACGACTTCATCGAAGCCCAGCTCGCCGCCCAGCAAGAGGTGTTGCTGCACCGCGATATCCTTGCTACCTGGCGCATCGACACCGCCAGCCCGCTGGGCTTCTTCGACCGCGAACTGGTGGCCTCGGTGGTCGGCAACGTGCTGACCAACGCCACGCGCTACGCCGGCCACGCATTGCTGATCAGCATCGAGGAGGAGGGCGAGCAACTGGTAATCAGCGTCAACGACGACGGCACCGGTTATCCACAGCGCATGCTCGAGCGCCAGCACGACTATGTACAAGGCATCGACGCGCAGAGCGGCAGCACCGGCCTCGGCCTGTACTTCGCCGCCCGCATCGCTGCGCTGCACGAGCGCAACGGCGTGCGCGGGCGCATCGAGATCGCCAACGGCGGGGCCTTGGGGGGCGGGTTGTTCAGGTTGTATCTGCCCTGAGTGCCGGCGCTTGGATATGCGTGGCAAACAGCGCGGTGTTACCATTTTTAAGCTGTTTCCCAAGATCGCGTAGGATGCATCCTGCTCGTACTAGATGGGCTTTTGCAAAGCTTCGTAGGGTGACAATGTAGATACTTCGTTTCTACATTTCACTTGCTTTGAGCGGGAGCGTTTCTACTATGTATCTACCTTGGGAGATACTTATGCAGATCAAAATTCAGCAATGGGGCAATAGCGCAGCTATTCGTTTGCCTGCCGCGGTTCTCAAGCAATTGCGTCTGGGAGTTGGTTCCACCCTTAGCCTGGACACGGCCGGTGAAACGTTGGTTCTCAAACCGGTCAGGCCGAGGCCGCAGTACACGTTGGATGAACTTATGGCGCAGTGCGACTTTGACGCGCCTGAGCCCGAAGACATGTCCGAATGGAACGCGATGCGTCCGGTGGGGCGTGAGGTATGAGGCGGGGACGGTTTGCCAGAGGTGACATTGTCCAGATCTGCCTTGATCCCACCGTGGGTCGGGAGCAGCAAGGAGCCAGCAGGCCGGCACTGGTGTTGACTCCTGGCTCATTTAACATTTCAGGGCTTGCTGTAATCGCACCTATATCCCAGGGTGGCGATTTTGCGAGGCATGCAGGCTTTGCGGTGACATTGAGCGGCGCGGGAACGCTGACGCAGGGCGTCATGCTCTGCAACCAGATTCGAAGCGTAGACCTTACAGCGAGAAACGCCGTGCGTGTCGAGTCCGTCCCCGAAGCGGTAATACTGGATGCACTTGCGCGCGTTCAGACACTCTTTGACTGATGAGTCCCCCCATGCAAAACCTACCGGTATCGCTCATCCGCGAAACGTTCCCCGTCGGCCCGTTGCAGTGCAACTGCACGCTGATCGGCGATCCGCTGACTAAAAAGGCCATCGTCGTCGACCCGGGCGGTGACGAGCAGAAGATCCTCGCTCGCCTGCAGCACCACGGCCTGACGCTGGTGAGCATCATCCACACCCATGCCCACTTCGATCACTTTCTCGCCTCTGGGCGCCTGAAGGCGTTGACCGGTGCCACGCTGCATCTGCACAAGGACGACCAGCCGCTGTGGGACAACCTTGAAATGCAGTGCCAGATGTTCGGCGTGCCCTACACGCCGGTCCCGGCGCCAGACCGCTGGCTGGCCGATGACGAGGAACTGGCCTGTGGCTGTGGCGTGGCGCTGCATACGCCCGGTCATACGCCTGGCTCGATGAGCTTCTGGTTCGCCGAACACAAGCTGCTGATTGCCGGTGACACGTTGTTCCGCCGGGGGGTTGGCCGGACCGATTTGTGGGGGGGCGATCAACGGGCTATCGTTCGTTCCATCAAGGAGCGGCTGTACCGTCTGGATGAAGAGGCCATCGTGGTGACCGGCCATGGCCCGGATACCCGCCTCGGCGAAGAAATGCGCGAGAACCCATTCGTGCGTGCCTGAAGTTTCATGGAATCTTTGCGCTTCGCTGTGATCCAAGCCCGGCACAGATCCGTATGCGATCCGCTGTACTTATGAATTCAGTAGGAGCTTGTCCATGTTCACCATGCGTCGTCTGATTATTGTCGCAACCGCCGCCGCGCTGATGTCCGGCTGCGCCAGCCCCAACCCCTATGACGGCCAGAGCCAGGGGCAGGAACAGGGTTCCGGTGGCATGAGCAAAACAGCCAAGTACGGCGGGCTGGGCGCGCTGGCAGGTGCCATTGCCGGTGCTGCCATCGACCATAACAATCGTGGCAAAGGCGCGCTGATTGGCGCCGCTGCCGTGGGCGCTGCCGCTGCGGGCTACGGCTACTACGCCGACAAGCAGGAAGCCGAGCTGCGCGCGAAAATGGCCAACACGGGCGTTGAAGTGCAGCGCCAGGGTGACCAGATCAAGCTGATCATGCCGGGCAACATTACCTTCGCCACCGATTCTGCGAACATTTCGCCAAGCTTCTACGCGCCACTGAACAACCTGGCCAACTCGTTCAAGCAGTTCAACCAGAACACCATCGAAGTGGTTGGCTTCACCGACAGCACCGGCAGCCGCCAGCACAACATGGACCTGTCGCAGCGCCGCGCCCAGTCGGTCAGCACCTACCTGACCTCGCAAGGTGTCGATGCTTCGCGGGTGAGCGTGCGTGGCATGGGCCCGGACCAGCCGATTGCCAGCAACGCCGATGCCAATGGCCGCGCGCAGAACCGCCGCGTCGAGGTCAACCTCAAGCCGATTCCTGGCCAGCAGTATGACCAGCAGGGCACTGTGCAGCAGTACCCCTGAGCCGCTTGGCTGAAACTGATCGCGGGGCCAGCCCGCTCCCACAGGTTTGTGGGAGTGGCCTGGCCCCGCGATTTTTTCAGCGCACGTTGCTGGCCTGGATCGCGGTCAGCGCGATGGTATGCACGATGTCATCCACCTGCGCCCCGCGCGGCAGGTCGTTCACCGGCTTGCGCAGGCCCTGCAGCATCGGCCCCAGGCTGACGCAATCGGCGCTGCGCTGCACCGCCTTGTGGGTGGTGTTGCCTGTATTGAGGTCGGGGAACACGAATACCGTGGCGCGCCCGGCCACCGGGCTTGAAGGCGCCAGTTGGCGAGCGATGTCCGGGTTGGCGGCAGCGTCGTACTGCAACGGGCCGTCGATCAGCAGGTCGTGCTCGGCCAGGTGCGCAAGGCGGGTGGCCTCACGGACTTTTTCCACTTCCTCGTCGCTTGCGGCCGAATCGCTTGAATAACTGAGCATGGCCACCCGCGGCGCAATGCCGAACGACTCGGCAGACTCGGCGCTTTGCCGGGCAATCTCGGCAAGCTCCGCGGCGCTTGGGTGCGGGTTCATCACGCAGTCGCCGTACACCAGCACCTGGTCCGGGAACAGCATGAAGAACACCGACGACACAAGGCTTGCGCCGGGTGCGGTCTTGATCAACTGCAGGGCCGGGCGGATGGTGTTGGCAGTGGAGTGCACCAGGCCCGAAACCAGCCCGTCGACCTCACCTAGGGCGAGCATCATGGTGCCGATCACCACGGGGTCTTCAAGTTGCTGCTCGGCCATCGGCGCGTTGAGGTTCTTGCTCTTGCGCAGCTCGACCATCGGCTCGACGTAACGGGCGCGGATCAGCTCAGGGTCCAGTACTTCAAGATCCGGCGGCAGGCTGATGCCCTGGGCGCGAGCGACGGCAGCCACCTCATCGGGCTTGGCCAGCAGCACGCAGCGGGCGATACCCCGCGCCTGGCACAAGGCGGCAGCCTGCACCATCAGCGGCTCGGCGCCTTCGGGCAGGACGATGCGCTTGTTGGCCTGCTGGGCGCGCTGGATCAACTGGTAGCGGAACACCGCCGGCGACAGGCGCAGCTCGCGTGGGGTGCCGCAGCGTTGATGCAGCCATGCCGCGTCCAGGTGGGTGGCAACGAAATCGGTGATGAATTCGGCGCGCTCGCGGTCATCCACCGGGATTTCCCGGTTCAGCGAGTTGAGCTGGTTGGCGGTGTCGTAGGAGCCGGTGCTCACTGAAAGTATCGGCAAACCGGCCTGCAACGCGCCCCGGCACAGTTCCAGGATGCGGGGGTCGGGCTTGCTGTCGCTGGTCAGCAGCAGGCCGGCCAGCGGCACGCCGTTGATCGCCGCCAGGCTCACCGCCAGGATGATGTCGTCACGGTCGCCCGGGGTCACCACCAGGGTGCCGGAGGTCAGCAGCGGCACGGTGTTGGCCACGGTGCGCGCGCAGATGATGATCTTGTTCATGCGCCGCTGTTCGTAGTCGCCGGCGTTGAGCACCTGGGCGCCGAGCAGATCGGCCACGTCACGAGTACGCGGGGCGTTGAGTTCAGCCTGCCAGGGGATGCAGCCGAGCAGGCGGAAGTCGTTGCCGCGCAGCAGCGGCGAGTGCTCGCGCAGGCGCGTGGCGAATTCGGCCATGCTTTCGTCGGTGCGGACTTTATTGAGAATCACCCCGAGCACCTTAGGGTCACGCGGGCCGCCGTACAGCTGGGCCTGCAACTCGACCCGGCCGGAAAGCTCGCTGAGTACTTCGTTTTCGGGGGCCGAGACCAGGATCACCTCGGCGTCCAGGCTTTTGGCCAGGTGCAGGTTGACCCGCGCGGCGTAGCTGGCATGGCGGGTGGGCACCATGCCCTCGACCACCACCACATCCTTGCCGACGCAGGCCTGCTGGTACAGGCGGATGATTTCTTCAAGCAACTCGTCCAGCTGGCCGTCGCCCAGCATGCGCTCGACATGGCCCAGGCTCAGCGGGGTTGGCGGCTTGATGCCGTGGGTACGGGCAACCAGCTCGCTGGAGCGTTCCGGGCCGGTGTCGCCTGGGTGTGGCTGGGCGATGGGCTTGAAGAACCCGACCTTGAGCCCTGCGCGCTCCAGGGTGCGGACCAGGCCCAGGCTGATGGAGGTGAGGCCCACACCGAAATCGGTCGGTGCGATGAAAAATGTCTGCATGGGTGCTTCTCGAAATAAGCGCTGCAAGAAAAATCAGTGTTCAAGGGTAGCGCTAACCACCCCTTGCGCGCACCAGCCACAGGCAAATGCCTGGCCGATACGGCGCTGGCGCTCGGCGCTGTCGAGCACCCAGGGCCGGACTTGCCAGGGGGGTTGATGGCGCAGGTGCTGGGTGTGGCCGCAGGAAAGTGCCACGACCCAATGGCCGTCCTGGTCTTGATCGAACCCTGTGATCAGACTGACGGGCGTCCCTTCGCCCATGGTCGGTTCGCAATCGGGCGATGCGTTGGTTACACTTCCACGCTCTACTTTCTTTTGCAAAAGGTCTTGCCCCATGCTGATCGCCGCCAACAAGGCAGTCTCCATCGACTATACCCTGACCAACGACGCCGGGGAGACCATCGACAGCTCCGCCGGTGGCGCCCCGCTGGTTTACCTGCACGGTGCCGGCAACATCATCCCAGGCCTGGAAAAAGCCCTGGAAGGTAAACAGGCCGGTGACGAGCTGAACGTTTCCATCGAGCCAGAAGACGCCTACGGCGAATACCTGGCCGAGCTGGTCAGCACCCTGAACCGCAGCCTGTTCGAAGGCGTCGACGAGCTGGAAGTCGGCATGCAGTTCCACGCCTCGGCACCGGACGGCCAGATGCAGATCGTCACCATCCGTGACCTCGACGGCGACGACGTCACCGTTGACGGCAATCACCCACTGGCCGGTCAGCGTCTGACCTTCCAGGTCAAAGTGGTCGATGTTCGTGATGCCAGCGAAGAAGAAATCGCTCACCGTCACATCCACGGTGAAGGTGGCCATCACCACTGATTTTCTGCGCTACGCTCAGAGAGTCGCCAGGCGCTCGGGCAAGCCGTTGCAGCCCTCCTCGGGAGGGTCGACGGCTTGGCCGCGCGCCTTTTTAGTGGGCGCGATTCGCCCTTGCGACCACCAGGAACCTCAGAGGGGATAGATCATGAGTGCATTTCACGAGCTGACGTTGAAAGCGCTGAACGGCGACGATCTGCCGCTGGCTCCGTTCAAGGGCCAGGTGGTGCTGGTTGTCAACGTTGCCTCCAAGTGTGGCCTGACGCCGCAATACGCTTCACTGGAAAAACTGCACCAGCAGTACAAGAGCAAAGGGTTCAATGTGCTGGGCTTGCCGTGCAACCAGTTTGCCGGGCAGGAGCCTGGCAGCGAACAGGACATTCAGGCGTTTTGTGCCCTCAACTACGGGGTCAGCTTCCCGCTGGGCGCCAAACTTGAGGTCAACGGCCCGCAGCGCCACTCGCTGTATCGCCTGTTGGCGGGGGAGGGCGCGGAGTTTCCGGGTGATATCAGCTGGAATTTCGAAAAGTTTCTGGTGGGCAAGGACGGCCGCGTGCTGGCGCGCTTTTCCCCGCGCACTGCGCCGGACGACCCAGGCGTGGTGCAGGCCATCGAGAAAGCGCTTAGCTGATGTCGGGCGTCACCCTGGCGGAGGGTGAGGCAACCGCGATGCCCTCGCGGCAGGCCTGCTGCAAGTAACCTTCGAACTGCTCGATGATTGCCGGCCAGCCCTGGCGGCTGGCGTGCTGGCGGGCATTCAGGCGTACCCGGCGCAATGTCTCGTCCTGTTCGAGCAGCCAGCAAGCGGCATCGATGAACGCCGCCTGATCCCCCGGCATCGCCAACGCGCCACTGTGGCCATGGCGAATATGCTGGGCTGCGGCAGCTTCGTCATAGGCCACAACTGCCAACCCCGAAGCCAGCGCCTCAAGCACCACGTTGCCGAAGGTTTCGGTCAGGCTGGGAAACAGGAACATATCGCCGCTGGCGTAATGTTCGGCCAACACCTCGCCGCGCTGGGCACCGCAAAAAAGCGTATCGGGCCACTGCTGCTCAAGGTTTGTCCGTAACGGGCCGTCGCCGACCACAATTAGGCGCATCCGGCGCTGTGGGTAAGTCTTCTGCAGTTGCAGCAGGCACGGGCGCAGCAGCGCCAGGTTCTTTTCAGCGGCGATTCGCCCCACATAGAGCAGCGCAATGTCATCCTCGCCGAGGCCCCATTGCTCACGCAGCGCGACGCTGCGCCGGGCCGGGCTGAACAGGCAGGCATCTACGCCGCGTGCCATCAGCCCGAGGCGCTCGAAACCCCGCCGTTCCAGCTCCAGGTGCTGGCTGGCGCTGGGCACTAGGGTGATAGCGGTACGCCGATGGAACCAGCGCAGGTAGTGGGTGAGCATCCGCGTCAGCAGCCCCAGGCCGTACTGCCCGCAATATTGCGCAAAATTGGTGTGAAAACCGCTGACCACCGGGATACCCAGGCGCCGCGCCGCGCGCAGCGCGCTAAGCCCAAGCGGCCCCTCGGTAGCGATATACAGCACATCCGGGCGCTGCCGGCGCCAGCGCCGCCACAGCGTGTGCATCGACAACTCGCCCCATTGCAACCCAGGGTAACCCGGCACTGGCCAGCCCCGGCACAGCAGCAGGTCATCGGTGTGTGCCGTGGCTGAGTCGATGGGCTGGCGCGGGCGAACCAGCTCGACCTGATGGCCACGCGAACGCAGCCCATCGCTCAACCGACCCAGGGTATTGGCCACGCCATTTATTTCAGGCGGGAAGGTTTCGCTGACCAGGGTAATGCGCATGGGCGGTGTGTTCATGGGGCAAAGTCTGCGCCGCTCGGGTTGCGCTCATGTGGCGTTTTTGTGACGAGCAGGTGACGCCAAATAACCAGCGCAAAACGGGTAATCTTGCGCACCTTTTTTTTGCGCAAGGTCAATCAAGCTTTACCCGCCCGAGCCGATGCAAATGCATTCGCCTATAGGTGTACGCTCCGGGAGAGCGGTGATGTTCAACAGCAAACTGAAGCAAGAAATCCAGCAACTGCGTGAAGAGCTATTGTCGGTCGAGCAGGTCAAGAACAGCCTCGACAGCGAGATGCTGGTGTTGCAGCTGGACCCGCAGGGGCGTATCGAGTCGGTCAACGGCAATTTCGAGAGCGAGATGGGCTACCGTGCCGAGCAATTGCTTGGGCGCAACATCGAAGAAATCATTCCGGCCCATGTGAAGAAGCTCGATTTCTACCAGCGCATGAAAACCGCCATCGCCCGTGGCGAGCACCTCAACGGCGCTTTCCGTTTGCTGCGGGGTAACGGCGATGAGGCCTGGCTGCGGTCGATTCTGCAGCCAGTCAAAGACGCCAACGGGCGCATCAAGCATTTTTCGCTGCATTCGAGCGACCTGACCCGCACCATCGAAGCCTCTCGCGAGCACGAAAGCCTGATCAAGGCGCTGATGCGCTCCACCGCAGTGATCGAGTTCAACCTTGAAGGTGTGGTGCTGACGGCCAATGATCGTTTTCTCAAGGGCATGGGCTACAGCCTTGAGCAGGTGCGCGGCAAGCACCACCGCATTTTCTGTGATGGCGAGGAGGTGAACTCCAGCGATTACAAGACGTTCTGGGACCAGTTGCGCCGTGGCGAATACGTGGCCGGGCGTTTCAAGCGTATTGACGCCCATGGTCGCACGGTATGGCTGGAGGCTTCGTACAACCCGATCTTCGACGCCCATGACGTGCTCTACAAAGTGGTCAAGTTCGCAACCGTGGTAACCGACCAGGTCAACCAGGAGCAAGCCGTCGCCCAGGCTGCTGACATTGCCTATACCACCTCGCTTGAAACCGACGACAGTGCACGCAAAGCCACCGAAGTGGTCACGCAGACAGTCGAGGTGATGCGCGGCCTGGAAGGTTCGATGCAGGACGCCGCCGAGGGCATTCAGGCCCTGGACAAACAGTCCAAGGTCATTGGTGCGATCATCAAGACCATCAGTGACATTGCCGGGCAAACCAACCTGCTGGCGCTCAACGCCGCCATTGAGGCTGCCCGCGCCGGTGAGCAGGGCCGAGGGTTTGCGGTAGTTGCCGACGAAGTGCGTCAGTTGGCTTCGCGCACCAGCAGCGCTACCGAAGAGATTGCCAAGGTGGTGCAGCAGAACGAGCAACTCGCGCAAGCGGCGGTCGACATTATCGACACCAGCAAGCGCCAGGCCGAGCAGGGGCTGGCGTTGGCTGCCGATACAGGTGGGGTGATCGTCGAGATTCAGGAAGGGGCGAAGAAGGTAGTGGATGCGGTGGGGCAGTTTTCCAGCCAGTTGAACAACTGAGCGTAGGCCGGCCTGCAGCGCCCAGGCGCGCCTGCTTGATGGGCTCCATCAAGCAGGCGCGATGTTGGTTCAGCCAATCAGCTGGTCATAAACCTCGCCGGCGATAGTGGCGAACGTTTCGATGCTATGTTCTTCGCCATCGATACGATATTCATCTACGAACGAGTAAGCGACCGAGAACACACCGCTGAAACTTGCGGTAATGTTGGGCCGTTCGTTGTCGAGGAGGGCGTTGGCTACCAAGACAGGCAACGACTCACTATGAATCACTAGCTTTTCGGTATGGTTGTTGACGCTGTTGATGTAGATTTGATCGGCGGGCTGATCGATACCTTGTTCCTGCAAGGCTTTATCGAGCAACTCGCTAGCATTGTTTTTGTGCGTTTCAAAAGCTGTGGTCATGTGCAATATTCCTTTTTAATCAGAGGCGCTGGCCGGCTGAGTGCCTGGTAGGGGATGCCGCAGAATGAACTGCTGTGCCTGCCCCTGTTAGCCAGCTTTGGAAGATCAGGCGATGATGTCCATTGCCAACATCTGCGCGAACGCTTCGTCGAGGGCGGCTGCGAAGTTGCCTTCATCGCGCATGATGCTTTCCCCGTAAAAGCCGTAGTGCAGTTGGTCAGAAGTTTCCAGATTTCCGGTAATCACTGCCCAGGTCAGATAGATATCGACAGGTAGCCGGTCGGAGGCATCATCGGTGTTGGAGATGAGCCAATGTCCAGTGGCATCCAGTCCATGCTTTGGCAGTACTTCCATCAGCACCGAGTAAACGCTTTCCTGTACCAAACCGAAGGCATCGTGTTGCTCGTTGGTCAGGGGAGGGCCCATGCGGCCGGTTTCGCGCAGATTGCCCAGCGGGCCATCGGGGTCAATTGGGCCCTGGGGTTCTGGCTTGATCTCTGGATCTACTGGGTCGACTACCTCCGGATCAACGACTTCCGGATCGACGACTTCTGGATCAACGACTTCCGGATCGACGACTTCTGGATCAACGACTTCTGGATCAACGACTTCTGGATCAACGACTTCCGGATCGACGACTTCTGGATCGACGACTTCCGGATCGACGACTTCCGGATCAACGACTTCTGGTGGATCAACGACTTCTGGATCAACAACCTCTGGATCAACGACCTCTAGATCGACCTCTGTATCGACGTCTGGATCAACGACCTGTGGATCCACGGTGCCGTCAACGTCCTCGTCGATAATTACCGATTCATCCGGATCAATACCGCCCTCGTCGATAATTACCGATTTATCCGGATCAATACCGCCCTCGTCGATAATTACCGATTCATCCGGATCAATACCGCCCTCATCAATGATCACCGAGCCTTCACCGTCGAGGTTCGGTACTACTTCCTTTTCTTTGGTTTTGTCATCGTCATTCATCTGCTTATCCTCTTGATATGAATGCCAACAGGTGGCGCAGATGATTGAGCCATAGGGTGAAGTGTCGAGGAGCGTACCTATCTACCGCTCCGTCTTTTTAGCCAGCCCCTCTTCGCGAACCCAGAACAAGGTGGCCCCGGCAACCGCTGCCGGCATCATCAGGATGTTTACGAACGGGATCAGCAAGGCGAGGTAGGTGATGCCGCCAAAACCCAGCGACTGCCAGCGCTTGCTGCGCAGCCACGCGAGCATGTCCTGCCAGCTCATCTTGTTGTTATCCGCTGGGTAGTCGATGTACTGGATAGCCATCATCCAGATGCCGAACACCAGCCACAGCGGCGCGGCAATCAAATTGACCACCGGAATCAGCGACAGGATGAACAGGCCGATGGCCCGTGGCAGGAAGTACCCCAGCTTGCGCATTTCGCGGCTAAAGGTGCGGGGCACCATGGCGACCAGTTCGCCCCAGCTGAACGTGGGGAAGTTATCCTCGCCGCGTAGCACCACCTCGACCTTTTCTGCGAGGAAACCGTTGAATGGGGCCGCGATCACGTTGGCCAGCATCGTGAAGGTGAAGAACACCATCAGCAGCAACAGCGCCACAAACAGTGGCCACAGCACATAGCTCAAAAAGCTGAGCCAGTCGGGCAGGGTGGGCATCAGGTGGTCGAGCCAGGTGCTGAACTGTTGGCCGGCAAACCAGATCAGGCCGCAGAACAGCAGCAGGTTCACTGCCAGGGGCAGCAGCACGAACAGGCGCAGGCCAGGGCTGAGCACAAGCTTCAGGCCCTCGCGCAGGTATTGAGGGCCAGAAAGAACATTGGCTTGCATGGGAAGGCTCCGCGTGTGGAAAACGCGCTGACCTTACCGAGTTTGTTGCGCTGACGGAAGGTGGCCGAGCACTGCGAAACGGCGTGTAACAAAGGGCGAGGCTGGCAAGTGGCGCGATTCTTCGCAAATAGAGAGTGCCTATAAGGTGGATTGTCGAAGGATATTTCCTTAATCTCTGCGGCCTCGCTACAGTGCGCTCAACTTTTCGTTTCAGGGCCGACGCGTTGTAGTGCTTCCCCAAGTGCTGCGTAGGCCCTTTTTAATTCCAGCTGGCGCAACCGCCACCTTGACGGTGCGGCCCGCTCGACAGGAGTTCGTCATGTCCGAAGTACGTCATTCGCGCGTCATCATTCTGGGTTCCGGCCCTGCCGGTTACAGCGCTGCCGTGTATGCTGCGCGTGCCAACCTCAAGCCGCTGCTGATCACCGGCATGCAGGCCGGTGGCCAGCTGACCACCACCACTGAAGTCGACAACTGGCCGGGCGACCCCCATGGCCTGACCGGCCCGGCACTGATGCAGCGCATGCAGGAACACGCCGAGCGCTTCGAGACCGAAATCGTCTTCGACCACATCAATGCCGTCGATCTGGCCAACAAGCCGTTCACGCTGCAGGGCGACAGCGGCACCTACACCTGCGACGCGCTGATTATCGCTACCGGTGCCAGTGCCCGTTACCTGGGCCTGCCGTCGGAAGAAACCTTCATGGGTAAAGGGGTTTCGGCCTGCGCCACCTGCGACGGTTTCTTCTACCGCAACAAACCGGTCGCTGTGGTAGGTGGTGGCAATACTGCTGTGGAAGAGGCGCTGTACCTGGCCAACATCGCCAGCAAA
Organism: Pseudomonas sp. SWRI51; assembly: GCF_014268825.1. Lineage (NCBI taxonomy): Bacteria > Pseudomonadati > Pseudomonadota > Gammaproteobacteria > Pseudomonadales > Pseudomonadaceae > Pseudomonas > Pseudomonas sp. SWRI51. The sequence continues at coordinate 29,815 of NZ_JABWRG010000035.1, forward strand.
GTCACCTTGGTGCACCGCCGCGATACCTTCCGCGCCGAGAAAATTCTCATCGACAAGCTCAACGCCCGTGTCGCTGAAGGCAAGATCGAACTCAAGCTCAATGCCACTCTGGATGAAGTACTGGGTGACAACATGGGTGTGACCGGCGCGCGCCTGAAGAACAACGACGGTAGCAGCGATGAAATCAAGGTCGACGGCGTATTCATTGCCATTGGCCACACCCCGAACACGTCGCTGTTCGAAGGCCAGCTGACCCTCAAGGACGGCTACTTGGTGGTCAATGGCGGCCGTGAAGGCAATGCCACCGCCACCAACGTCGAGGGCGTGTTCGCGGCAGGCGATGTGGCTGACCACGTTTATCGCCAGGCGATCACTTCGGCCGGTGCTGGCTGCATGGCGGCGCTGGACGTCGAACGCTACCTGGACGGGCTGGCCAACGCTTCGTTCTGATCGAGGCAGATGGGGCCGCTTTGCGGCCCTTTCGCGGTGGTTTGGCACTCCGAGCAAGCCCAGGACGGTAATAGGCCCACTGCACCGGCCTCGTGCCATCCCCTGATGGAGATCTCTGACTGAGATCTTGTGGGAGCGGGCTTGCCCCGCGATCAATTCACAGGCTAAGGCGCATGGACAGGTCCACCGCCTTCACATCCTTGGTCATGGCACCAATCGAGATGTAGTCAACGCCGGTCTCGGCAATCACCCGCAGTGTCTCTTCATTGACTCCGCCGCTGGCCTCAAGCTTGGCCTTGCCGGCGTTGATGCGCACCGCTTCGCGCATTTCGTCCAGGGTCAGTTCATCGAGCATGACGATGTCGGCGCCCGCCGCCAGTGCCTGGCGCAGCTCATCAAGGCTTTCTACCTCGATTTCCACTGGCTTGCCTGGGGCGATGCGGTGCGCGGCGGCAACCGCTTCGGCCACGCCACCGCTGGCGGCGATATGGTTTTCCTTGATCAGGAAAGCGTCGTACAGGCCGATGCGGTGGTTGTCGCAGCCGCCGCAGGTGACGGCGTACTTTTGCGCAAGGCGCAAGCCCGGCAAGGTTTTGCGGGTGTCGAGCAGGCGCACCTGGGTGCCCTCGACCAGGTCGGCCAGAAAGCGTGCGCGGGTGGCGACGCCCGACAGCATCTGCAGGAAGTTCAGCGCCGAACGCTCGCCACTGAGCAGCGAGCGCGCCGGCCCTTCAAGGTGGAACAGCGCCTGATTGGCCACCGCGCGGTCGCCGTCAGCCACTTGCCAGTGCACCGCAACCCGCGGGTCGAGCTGGCGGAACACCGCATCCACCCACGCGGTACCAGCAATTACGCAGTCTTCGCGGGTGATGATGGTCGCGGTGGCCAGGCGCTCGGCCGGGATCAGCTCGGCGGTGATATCGCCGCTGCCGATGTCTTCGCGCAGTGCACGGCGCACGTTGGCTTCGATTTCGGCGGTCAGGTCGGCGAGGCGTAGGTTCGGCATGGTCGGCTCCACAAGCTAGATGGCGGCGATTATAGGGCAGGGGCGCGGGCTGTACAGCAGCGGCGGCGATGACCTTTTGTCAGGCGTTGTGAGCTTTTTGCCAAAACCGTGGTCAGTTCAGGCGTACAAAAGGCCGCTGGCGGCTGTGGGCGTTTTCGCAGATAATGGCGCCTTGTATTTGGCGTCATAGCTTTGACGTACTGTCCTGTCGAATATCGCTACATCCAGCAAGGAGTTCCGGATGCATAAAGAAGGCAAGGTGGTGCCCCTGGCGGGGGCCATCGACCGAGGCGCGCGTGCGCTCTCGCCCTGCCTTCCGGTATTGCTGCTGCAAGTGCGCGACAAGGCTGCAATGCAGCTGCGTCAGGGTTTGCAAGCGTTGTTCGACAATGCCGACGACACCCTGTTCGAGATGGCCGACAAGGCCAGCGGGCGCCCCGACCAGAACCTCTATTTCGAAGCCATGCGCGACCTGCGCCTCAAGCGCAAGAGCATCGAGCGCGGCTTTCTCGACACCTTCTACGACGCCTTCTCGCGTATCGGCCAGGCTGACGCCTACGAGCTGGGCCTGCCCCCTGCGTCGGCCAACGGCCCTCTGGAGCGTGCAGTGGCGGTGCAGGGCATGGTTGATCGGGTGCTTTCACGCGATGGCTTCGTGCTGCAACAACTGAACCTGCGCTTCAGCGTATTGCTGGACGTCGAGCTGGATGAGTCGCGCAACCCTATGGGGCCCGCCAGCCTGTGTGGCTATTTTCTCGCCGCCGGGCGCAGCTTGGGTGTGGGCCTGAACGTCAAGCTGGTGTTGCTGAAGCTGTTCGAGCGTTATGTGTTGCGCGACCTCGACCAGCTCTATGGCGAAGCCAACCAGTTGCTGGCCAGCGCCGATGTGTTGCCCGACCTGCTGCCTGCGCCGCGCCGCCGCGCCGAAGACCGGCGCAGCAGCCCGCTTGGCATGCCTTGCGCCGATGGTTTGGCCAACGACCCCACGCCCGACAGTTCCGGCCAGGCGTTCATCGCGGCGCTGGGCGACTTGCTGGCGCCGGCCCGTGGCCTGTTCGCACCGCGCCTGTCGAGTGCCGGCGCGGTGCAGGCGATCAGCACCAGCGACCTGCTGCGCCTGCTGACCCACCTGCAACACTATGTACCGGCGCCGGGCGAGTCGGACGACTTCGACCTTGGCCAGCAGCTTGAACAACTGCTGCTGCGGGTGAGCGTGCGCAGCGGCACGCGCCGGCGCATTGCCGTTGGCGATGAAGACATGATCAACCTGGTGGCGTTGCTGTTCGCCTTTATCCAGGACGACTACAACCTGCCTGAGAGCCTGCGCGCGCTGATCTGCCGCTTGCATATCCCGCTGCTCAAGGTAGCGTTGCTCGACAAGACACTGTTCAGCCGCGCCACCCACCCGGCGCGGCGCCTGGTCAACGAAATCGCCGCCGTGGCGATTGGCTGGGAAACCGACGGCGAAGGCCTGCGCGACAGCCTGCACTTGCGTGTCGAGCGTGTGGTGCAACGCTTGCTCAACGATTTTTCCGAAGACTGCAGCCTGTTCAACGAATTGCTCGACGAGTTTCTGGCCTTCAGCCAGGACGAGCGCCGGCGTAACGAACTGCTGGAGCAGCGCACCCGCGACGCCGAAGAAGGCCGCGCCCGTACCCAGCAGGCGCGGCTGCGGGTGCAGGATGAACTGAACCAGCGCTTGCGCGGGCGTGTGTTGCCACTGACGCTGGTGCAAATGCTTGAGCATGCCTGGAGCCAGGTGCTGCTGCTGGCCTGGCTCAAGCAGGGCGAAGCTTCCAGCGCCTGGGCCGAGGGCCTGGCGACGGTCGACGCGTTGCTGGCCAGCATTGCGCCGCACCCGCAACCTGAGCAGTTGCTTGAACAATTACCGGCGTTGCTCAAGGCGCTGCGTGAGGGGCTGGCCGGGGTTGCCCTGGATTCGGCCGCCACCCGCGATTTCTTCCAGCAACTGGAGCGCCTGCACCTGCGTGCCTGTGGTGGCTCGCTGGCCGATGACGAGGTGCCAGCGCAGGTCTGTGTGCAGTCCGACATCGTGCTGGCGCTGGCGGATGAGTCCACCTGTGCGCCGAGGCAGCCGGGCGTTGCCGAGGAGCCTGCGCTGCATCAGGTCGATCGCCTGCGTCTGGGCACCTGGGTTGAGGTGATGGATGACGGTGATGCGCTGCGCTGCAAGCTGGTGGCGCGTATCGACTGCAGCGACCGCTTGGTATTTGCCAACCGCACCGGCATGAAGGTGCGTGAATGGAGCCGCGCCGAGCTGGCCGTGGCCCTGCGTCGGGGGGAGGTTCGCCTGCTTGATGACGGGTTGCTGTTCGAGCGCGCCCTGGATGCTGTGCTTGCGCAGTTGCGCGCTCAGCAGGTGCGCTGACGGCGCTTGCGCAGGCATACTGAGTGCATGCCCGCTGGGGCCGCTTTGCGACCCTTCGCAGGGCAAGCCCGCTCCTGCAGGAAGTACGGCTTTTGTGGGAGCGGGCTCGCCCCGCGATGGCCCTCAACGAACCCCACTGCCAAGCATCAACCTGCCCCTGGCCCCTTTCAGGATCTGCCCCATGCAACTGGACCGCGCGACTGGCTGGTTCACCGGCGTCACCCGCTGCCCCTCGCCGAACTTCAATGAACGCCCCGCCGGCGAGGCTGTGTCGTTGCTGGTTATCCACAACATCAGCCTGCCGCCCGCCTGCTTCGGTACTGGCAAGGTGCAGGCGTTCTTCCAGAATCGCCTGGACGCTGCCGAACACCCTTACTTCGAAAGCATCTGCCACCTGACGGTGTCTGCGCACCTGTTTGTCGAGCGCGACGGCGCGGTGACGCAGTTCGTGTCGTTGCATGACCGCGCCTGGCATGCGGGGGTGTCGAGGTTTGACGGGCGCGAAGGCTGCAATGACTTTTCTATCGGCATCGAGCTTGAAGGCACCGATGAGCTGCCCTATACAGATGCCCAGTACCTGGCGCTCGAGCGCCTGACCGCGCAGATCCGCCAAGCCTGGCCGCAGATCGATACGCAGCGCATCCAGGGCCATAGCGACATCGCGCCGGGGCGCAAGACCGACCCCGGCCCGGCATTCGATTGGCAGCGCTACCGCGCCGCCTTGCAACACAGTGAGGGCAAACAATGAGTTTTCTGGTCTTGGTGCTGGTGCTGTGGGTCGAGAAGTTTTCCGCCCTGCGCCAGCGTCTGCAGCGTGACGGGTTGTTCCTTGGCGAGTTGCTGCGCCTTGAACGCAGCGGCAAGGCAGCGCCGGCCTGGGCGTTGACGCTGCTGGTACTGGCCCCGGTGGTGGTGCTGTTGCTGCTGCTGCACGTGCTGGAGCCGGTTGCCTACGGCCTGCTGGCGTTGCCCGTGCACTTGCTGGTGCTGATCTACAGCCTGGGCCGTGGTGATGTGAAGGCATCGCTCGGGCCGTTTCGCGATGCCTGGCGCCGCGGTGATGACCAGGCCGCGCTGCACGCGGCCGAGCGTGACCTTGGGTTACAGGCCGAAGACGCCGGCAGCTTGATCAAGCGCGTTCAGGGGCACCTGCTGTGGCAGGCCTATCAGAGCTTCTTTGCGGTGGTTTTCTGGTACTTCCTGCTGGGGCCTGCCGCGGCGCTGGCCTATCGCCTGCTGGCGCTGGGTGCCGAGCACAGTCGCCAGCCAGGCATCCAGGCGTTGGCTGCGCAGCTGCGCCATGCCATGGACTGGTTGCCGGTGCGGGTGGTTGCGGTGAGCTTTGCCTTGGTGGGCAACTTCGTCGCGGTCACCCGGGTGATGTTGCATGCCTTGCTCGACTGGCATGTCAGCGCGGGGCATTTGGTTGCGCAGGTTGGCCGGGTGGCGGATGACATTCCCGAGGAGGAAGGCCATCAGCAAGGGCTGGCGCGTCTGGACACCTTGTGGGAGCTGCTGCTGCGCTGTGCGGTGTTGTGGTACGCCTGCTTTGCGCTGTGGACCGTGCTGGCCTGACCTGCGCGGTCTTTATGGGAGGTTCTGGGGGGTGTACACGCCTGTGGTGGCCTCATCGCAGACTATCGCCAGCTCCCACAGGGATCGCGCCGGGCCTTTATATCGATGTATGACGCAACCCCTGTGGGAGCTGGCGATAGCCTGCGATGAGGCCAGTACAGGCTGAAGCTACCAGCCAAACAGCTCATCGGCATTGCGGCTGCTCACCTCAGCCAACTCGCCAGCCTCAACCCCCATCACCTGCGCCAATGCTTCAGCTATCTCCGGCAGATGCTCCGGGCTGTTACGCATGCCCGGATACATCACCGGGGCCATGTCGGGGGCATCGGTTTCCAGCACCACAGCCTCCAGCGGCAGGCGGGCCAGGGTCTTGCGCAGGCGCAGCGCCTGGGGCCAGGTCGCAGCCCCCCCAAGCCCCAGGCGGAACCCCAGCTTTATATATTCGCGCGCCTCTTCATAACTGCCGGCGAACGCATGGATGACCCCCGCCCGCGCAGGCTTGTAGCGCTTGAGCGTGGCAATCACCTGCGCATGGCTGCGGCGAACGTGCAGCAGGGCGGGCAGTGCGAAGTCGCAGGCCAGTTGCAACTGGGCTTCGAACAGCGCTTGCTGACGCTGCGGGTCAAGCGCTGGCAGGTAGTAATCCAGGCCGAATTCGCCCACCGCGCACAGCCGTCGGTCGCCACACAGGCGCTGTAACCAGTCGCGCAATGTTGCCAGATGCTCGGGGCGATGTTGGTCGAGGTAGACCGGGTGCAGGCCAAGGGCTGCGAAAATTCGCTCGTCGCTACAGGCCAGGTCCCACACGCGCTGGAAGTTGTCCTGATACACCCCCAGCACCACCATGCGTTCCACCCCGCGCGCCGCAGCGCTGGCCAGCAGTTGCCGGCGGTCGCCGTCGAAGTCGGGGAAGTCCAGGTGCGTGTGGGTATCGATCAGGCGCATGGTCAGGCCGTGATGCGGCGCTTGAAGGTGCGGCCAATGGCGTGCACGCCGGGCTGGTAGCGTTTTTCTTCGATGGCCGCCAGGGCCAGCTCCAGCGCAGTTGCGGCGATCAGGCCGTGCTGCTGGGCCATGGCATTGACCGGCAGCGGCAGGAAGTCGAGCAACTGATTGTCGCCGAAGGTGCCCAGCTGCAACTGACGCGAGCCGGCAGGGCGCGCCTGCAAGGTGTCGAAAACCCCTTGCAGCAGTACGTAGGAGGTGGTCACCAGCGCATCCGGCAGCCCGCCTTGCTCGTCGATCAGTTGCTGCATCAGGCGCTGCCCGCACTCACGGCTGAACGCCTCGCCTTGGTAGCGCCACACTTGCCCGGCAAACCCCTGCAGCGCTTCATCGAAACCGCCGGCACGGGCCTGGCTGACCGACAGCTCTGGGCGCGCGCCGATCAGTGCGATGCTCTGCGGGGCGGTTTGCAGCAGGCTGCCGGCGAGTTGGCGGCTGGCATCACGGTCATCACTGATGACTGAACAGAAGTGGGCCGGGTCCAGCCCACGGTCGATGGCGATTACCGGCAGGCCTTTGTCTTGCAGCTCGCGGTAGCTGGTGTCCTGCGCGGGCAGGCAACTGGCGACGAACAGCGCGTCGCAGCGCCGCGCGCGGAACAGCTGCTGCAACTGGTGTTCGATTTCTGGCTGGTCATCACTGCTGGCGATCAGCAACTGGTAACCACGGGCGCGAGCACCTTGCTCCAGCTGTTTGGCGATACGGGCGTAGCTGGGGTTCTCAAGGTCCGGGAGAATGAACCCCAAGGTCCGGGTATGGCGGCTGCGCAGGCCGGCGGCCTGGGGGTTGGGGGTGAAGCCATGGGCCTCGACCACCGCACGCACGCGCTCGACGGTGCTGCTGCTGATGCGCTGCTGTTCAGCCTTGCCGTTGATGACGTAGCTGGCGGTGGTGACTGACACACCGGCCAGACGGGCGATATCGCTGAGTTTCACCGAATTTTCCTTGTTATTTCCGGGACTGGCTGCTTGCCTGACCGGGTAGTGTGTCCCAAGGGCAAGCGTGTGCGCAGGCGACCATTGTCGCAATTGTCCGACGGGATGGGGCTTTTTCGTTGGAAGATTATCGAGTAACGTGCCGGCTTGGTCAGATTAAACGTTTCAGCGTGGCGAGATTTCCTGCCCGGATTATCGAATTCGCCGCCTGCGCAGGTTATTTGAACGGCCCGTGCCGTCGAAATTCACAACAATACCTCGGCTGCCAACATGGGCGCCGTAAAGGAGAAGGTCATGCTCGAGCTTGCCGTGGAGCAGATTGCCATGGGCCAGAAAGCCGCCGACAAAGGCCAGGCGCTGGCGTTGCTGGCCGAACGGCTGGTAGCCGATGGCCTGGTGGCCGAGGGGTATCTTGATGGCCTGCGTGCCCGCGAGGCGCAGGGTTCGACCTTTTTGGGCCAAGGCATTGCCATCCCCCATGGCACCCCCGAGACCCGCGACCTTGTGTATGCCACCGGCGTGCGCCTGATGCAGTTCCCCGACGGGGTGGACTGGGGCGACGGGCAGATCGTCTACCTCGCCATCGCCATCGCCGCGCGCTCTGACGAGCACTTGCGCCTGTTGCAACTGCTGACCCGCGCCCTAGGCGAGACCGACCTTGCCGAGGCGTTGCGCCGCGCCAGTTCCGCAGAAGCGCTGCTCAAACTGTTGCAGGGCGCGCCCCAGGCGCTGGCGCTGGATGCGCAACTGGTCGGGCTGAACCTTGCCGCGGAAGATTTTGACGAGCTGGCCTGGCGCGGCGCACGCCTGTTACAGCGCGCTGGCTGCGTCGAGAGCGGCTTTGCCGGTGTGCTGCAACAGGCCGAGCCGCTGCCGCTGGGCGAAGGCCTTTGGTGGCTGCACAGCGAGCGCCAGGTGCGCCAGCCGGGCCTGGCGTTCATTACTCCGCAGCAACCGCTGCGTTACCGCGACCAGCCGCTGAACGGGCTGTTCTGCCTGGCCAGCCTCGGCGCTGCGCATCAGGCGTTGCTTGAGCGGCTGTGCGAAGTGCTGATCGAAGGCCGTGGGCAGATGCTCTACCAGGCCACCAGCAGCCGTACGGTGCTTGAAGTGCTTGGCGGTGAAGTCCCCGCCGACTGGCCGAGTGCCCGCGTGGTGCTGGCCAACCCCCACGGCCTGCACGCCCGCCCGGCCAAGGAGCTGGCACAACTGGCGAAGCGTTTTGATGGCGAGATTCGGATCCGCGTAGCCGACAGCCCGCAAACAGCAGTGTCGGTCAAAAGCCTGAGCAAGTTGCTCAGCCTCGGTGCCCGGCGTGGCCAGACGCTGGAACTGGTGGCCGAGCCCGGCATTGCCGCCGACGCCCTGCCGGCGTTGCTTGCTGCTATCGAGCAAGGCCTTGGCGAGGCGGTGGAGCCGGTGCCTGCGGCCGTGCAAGTGCTGCCCGAGGCCCCGCCTGAAGCCGTGGTTGCGCCGGTTGCCGGCAGCACCTTGCAGGCCGTGGCCGCAGCGCCTGGTATCGCCTGTGGCCCGGCGCATGTCTGCGTCGAGCGTGATATCGACTACCCGCTGCGCGGCGAGTCGCCCGCCAAGGAGCGCGTCAAGCTGCGCAGTGCCCTTGATGCGGTGCATGCAGACCTGCAACACCTCGTGCAGCGCAGCGACAAGGCCATTGGCGAGATCTTCGTCACCCACCAGGAAATGCTCGGCGACCCGGCGCTGGCCGATGAAGTCGAACTGCGCCTGGCCCAAGGTGAAAGCGCGGCCGCCGGCTGGATGGCGGTGATCGAAGCCGCCGCCCGCGAGCAGGAAGCCCTGCAGGACACGCTGCTCGCCGAACGCGCCGCCGACCTGCGCGACATTGGCCGGCGCGTGCTGGCGCAACTGTGCGGCGTGCAACAAAGCGCCGAGCCTGAACAACCTTATGTGCTGGTGATGGCCGAAGTCGGCCCGTCCGATGTAGCGCGCCTGGACCCGGCCCGCGTCGCCGGCATCGTCACCGCCCACGGCGGCGCCACCGCGCACAGCGCCATCGTGGCTCGCGCCCTGGGCATCCCTGCCGTAGTTGGCGCAGGGGAGGCGATCTTGCTGCTCGACAGCGGCACGCCGTTGTTGCTCGATGGCCAGCGCGGCCGCGTGACGATTGCCCCCGAAGCAGATGAACTGCAGCGTGCGTTGGCCGAGCGCGACGCCCGCGAGCAGCGGCTGCAAGCGGCCTGGGCCAGCCGCCATGAGCCGGCGACCACCCGCGACGGCCACGCGTTGGAGGTGTGCGCCAACATCGGCGACAGCGCAAGCATCGACAAAGTGGTGGAGCAGGGCGCCGAAGGGGTTGGCCTGCTGCGCACCGAGCTGATTTTCATGGCCCACACCCAGGCTCCCGATGTTGCCACCCAAGAGGCCGAGTACCGCCGCGTGCTCGATGGCCTGGCAGGTCGCCCGCTGGTGGTACGTACACTGGATGTCGGCGGCGACAAACCGCTGCCTTACTGGCCGATTGCCGCAGAGGAAAACCCTTTCCTTGGCGTGCGCGGCGTGCGCCTGACCTTGCAGCGCCCGCAGGTCATGGAAGACCAGCTGCGCGCGCTGCTGCAGGCCGCTGACGACCGGCCATTGCGCATCATGTTCCCGATGGTCGGGCAGATGCATGAATGGCGCGCGGCCAAGGCGATGGTCGACCGGCTGCGCGAGCAGATCCCGGTGCGCGACCTGCAAGTGGGGATCATGGTCGAGGTGCCATCGGCGGCCTTGCTGGCCCCGCAGTTGGCGCGTGAGGTGGACTTCTTCAGCGTCGGCACCAACGACCTGACGCAGTACACCCTGGCCATCGACCGCGGCCACCCGAGCCTCTCGGCCCAGGCCGACGGCCTGCACCCGGCGGTGCTGCAATTGATCGACATGACCGTGCGCGCCGCCCACGCCCATGGCAAGTGGGTAGGCGTGTGTGGCGAGCTGGCTGCCGACCCGCAAGCGGTGGCGGTGCTGCTGGGCCTTGAGGTGGACGAGCTCAGTGTGTCAGCGCGCAGCGTCGCCGAAGTCAAGGCACTGGTGCGCCAGGCCGATTATTCGACGGCCCGCGCCCTGGCGCGCGAAGCCCTGCAACAGGACAGCGCCGAAGCGGTTCGGGCGCTGGTGGAGCGATACTGACATGGCCAAGATCCTTACCCTGACCCTCAACCCTGCGCTGGACCTCACCGTCAGCCTCGACACCCTGCGCCCCGGTGCGGTCAACCGCAGCCAGGCCCAGCACAGCCACGCCGCCGGCAAGGGGCTGAACGTCGCCCAAGTGCTGGCTGACCTGGGCCACAGCGTCACCGTTGGCGGGTTTCTCGGCCAGGACAATCTGCAACCCTTCGAAGCGTTGATCGCCGCGCGTGGGTTTACTGACTGTTTCGTGCGCGTAGCGGGCGAGACGCGCAGCAATATCAAGGTGGTCGAAGCCGACGGCCGGGTCACCGACATCAATGGCCTCGGGCCACAGGTCGACGAAGCCGCGTGTGCTGCACTGCTTGAGCGCCTGGCGCAGATTGCCCCCGGCCATGACGCGGTCGTGGTGGCCGGCAGCCTGCCCCGTGGAGTCAGCCCGCAGTGGCTGCGGCAATTGCTGGAACGGCTCAAGGCGATGGGCCTGAAAGTTGCCCTGGACAGCAGCGGCGACGCCCTGCGCGCCGGTTTGCAAGCCGCGCCGTGGCTGGTCAAACCCAACACCGAAGAACTGGGCGAGGTGCTCGGCGTGGCGGTTGAGGCGCCGGCGCAGCAGCGCACGGCGGCTGCACAGCTACTGAGCACAGGCATCGCCCATGTCGTGGTCTCCCAGGGCGAGCACGGCGTCAGCTGGTTCGCCGCCGGCCAGGCGCTGCATGCACAGCCGCCAAGCGTGCGCATTGCCAGCACCGTCGGCGCCGGGGATTCCCTGGTGGCGGGCATGGTCCATGGCCTGTTGCAAGGCGAGGCGCCGCACGCCACGTTGCGCCGCGCCACCGCCATTGCCGCGCAGGCCGTTACCCAGGTCGGCTTCGGCATTTGTGACCGTGAGCAACTGGCGCGCCTTGAAGCCGGCGTGCAACTGACCGAACAACAAGAACCTGAGGGCCGCTGATGAACATTGCCATTGTCACTGCCTGCCCCAACGGCCAGGTATCCAGCGTGCTCAGTGCACGCCTGCTGTCTGCGGCTGCGCAACGCCGGGGCTGGAGTACCAGCGTCGAGGTGCAGGACAGCGAACACCCCGAACGCCGCCTGACCTCGGCACAGATCGCTGGCGCCGACTGGGTGCTGGTGGTCAGCACCGGCCCGGTGGACCTGAGCCGCTTCACCGGCAAACGGGTGTACCAGAGCACGCCGGCGCAGGCCCTGGCCGACCGCGAAGGCTTCCTCGACGAAGCCGCCGCCAGTGCCCAGGTACTGCACGACAGCCCACCGGCTGCGGCGGCGGCGGCGCCACGGCTGGTGGCAGTGACGGCCTGTCCGACCGGCGTCGCCCACACCTTCATGGCCGCCGAGGCCTTGCAGCAGGCCGCTGCGGCGCTCGGCTACCAGCTCACCGTCGAGACCCAAGGCTCGGTCGGGGCACGCAACCCACTGCCGGCCGAGGCTATCGCCGAGGCCGACGTGGTGCTGCTGGCCGCGGATATTGAAGTGCCGACGGCGCGCTTTGCCGGCAAGCGCATCTATCGCTGCGGCACCGGCATCGCCCTCAAGCAAGCCCGCGCCACGCTGGACAAGGCGCTTGCCGAAGGCAAGGTTGAAAGCGCCGGCGACAGCGCCCAGGCCGCCCAGAAAACCGAGAAAGCCGGGGTGTACAAGCACCTGCTGACAGGCGTCTCGTTCATGTTGCCGATGGTGGTGGCGGGCGGGCTGCTGATTGCGCTGTCATTCGTCTTCGGCATCGAAGCCTACAAGGAGCCTGGCACCTTGCCCGCCGCCTTGATGCAGATCGGCGGTGATGCTGCGTTCAAGCTGATGGTGCCGCTGCTTGCGGGTTACATCGCCTGGTCCATCGCCGACCGCCCAGGCCTTGCGCCGGGGATGATTGGCGGTTTGCTGGCGAGCACCCTGGGTGCAGGTTTCATTGGCGGGATCGTCGCAGGTTTTCTGGCCGGCTACAGCGCCAAGGCCCTGGCCCGCTGGGTACGCCTGCCGAGCAGCCTGGATGCGCTCAAGCCGATCCTGATCATCCCGCTGGTGGCGAGCCTGTTCACGGGGCTGGTGATGATCTATGTGGTTGGCCAGCCGGTGGCGGCGATGCTGGTGGGGCTGACGCATTTTCTCGACAGCATGGGCACCACCAACGCCATCCTGCTTGGGGTGCTGCTGGGCGGCATGATGTGTGTCGACCTCGGGGGGCCGATCAACAAGGCTGCCTATGCGTTCTCGGTGGGGCTACTGGCTTCGTCCAGCTACGCACCCATGGCGGCGACCATGGCCGCCGGCATGGTGCCGCCCATCGGGCTTGGCCTGGCGACGTTCCTGGCACGGCGCAAGTTCGCCCAGAGCGAGCGTGAGGCGGGCAAGGCGGCGCTGGCGCTGGGGCTGTGCTTCATCTCTGAAGGGGCGATCCCGTTCGCTGCCAAGGACCCGCTGCGGGTGATCCCGGCGAGCATTGCCGGCGGGGCGTTGACCGGCGCGCTGTCGATGTATTTCGGCTGCAAACTGATGGCCCCGCATGGCGGGCTGTTCGTGCTGCTGATCCCCAATGCGATCAACCACGCGCTGCTGTACCTGCTGGCGATTGTTGCGGGCAGCTTGGTGACGGCGGTGGTGTATGCGCTGATCAAGAAGGCCGAGCAGGTGGAATTGGCGGTGGCTCCGGCTCAGAGCGCACGCTGATTGTCCGGGCAGCGCGGGAAATTTATGGTTCTGTGCAAGCTTGTGGTGGCCTCATCGCAGGCTATTGCCAGCTCCCACAGAGCTCGCCCATCTCCATATCGATGCCGTCTACGCGGTCAGTGTAGGAGCGGCCTTGTGTCGCGAAAGGGCTGCGAAGCAGCCCCAGGATC
>NZ_JABWRG010000036.1:0-43029 GCF_014268825.1 Pseudomonas sp. SWRI51
CCCTTTCGCGACACGAGGCCGCTCCTACAGACATCGCGCACCGCCCCAACACCAGGCCTGGCCCAGATTCCTGTGGGAGCTGGCGACGGCCTGCGATGAGGCCCGAGCGGGGGCTACCGAGAACGGCACAGCCACCCAGGGTCAGGTGAGGCGCTTACTCCTCGACGCTCATGTATTCCTTGGCCCAGCGGATGTAGTCCTCAGGCTGGGTATAGGTGTGCGAAAGCTCGGTAGCGCTGAGGTTTTCCGACTTGTTCTGCTGGCCGCGCTGCAGGCGCAGGCAGTCGTAGGTGGCTTTGATCGCTGCAAAGTAAGCGGCGTGGCCGTCGACCACGATACGCACGCCAAGCCGCGCCAAGCGCTCGTCGTCGCGCAGGTTCGGGTTGCCGTAGGTCACCAGCATCAGCGGCACGGTCAGGTGCTCGGCGATCTGTTCGAGGTGATCGAAGTCCTTCACACCCACCATGCAGATACCATCAGCCCCGGCCTTCTGGTAGCTCTGCGTGCGCACGATGATTTCTTCGGTGGTGAGCACGCCTGCGTTGGTCCGGGCAATAATGGCCAGCGAAGCGTCAACCCGCGCCTCCAGGGCTGCACGGATCTTGCCCACGCCTTCGTCCACCGAAATCAGGTCAGTGGATTTGCGCCCGAACTGGGCCGGCAGCAAGGTATCTTCGATGGTCAGCGCCGCAACGCCTGCGCGCTCCAGTTCAACCACCGTGCGCATCACGTTCAGGGCATTGCCGTAACCGTGATCGGCATCGGCGAGTACCGGCAACTGCGCGACGCGGCCGATGCGGGTGGCCTGCTCGACGAACTCGCTCAGGGTAATCAGGGCAAAGTCCGGAGCGGCCAGCACCTGCAACGAGGCGACCGAGCCGCCGAGGATGCCAACTTCAAAACCCAGGTCGGCGGCGATGCGCGCGGACATGGGGTCAAACACCGACGCGGTGTGATAGCACGAACCTGACGCAAGCAGCTCGCGGAAGGCAAAACGCAGATCTTGGTGGGAAGCCTTGGGCATGATCACTCCGCTTGTAATAAGAAATGTTGAACGGCTGACAACCGACCCCTGTACCGGGTCTACCTGACTGTTCCAACCGTCGCCATCAGGGCGGTCATGCTCGACATGCAGGCAGAGGAATAGAAGGTGTGGACTTACTGCAACGCGAAACCCTGCGACAAATGGTTGCACCAAGTCGGTGCAGCCCGCGGATTTCAGCCTCTGCGGCCCTCGCACGATATCATGCTGCCATGCAGGTAATGACCAATGCGCTAATGCCGATCTTGCATAGGGGATGCACGTACTACATAGGTAGCTACCTAAGTCAGGGTACAATCGGCGCATTACAAACTGACTGATCGCGCCAACAAGCCCGCGATTGCAACCGTGAAGGTATGCCGTGACTGCCGCCCTGCCCCCCAACGCCTTGCGCAGTGTATTGACCGCCCTGATGCTGGCGATCTTCCTTGGCGCCCTCGACCAGACCATCGTTGCCGTGTCGATGCCAGCCATTTCCGCCCAGTTCAACGATGTCGGGCTGCTGGCCTGGGTCATCTCCGGCTATATGGTGGCCATGACCATCGCCGTGCCGATCTACGGCAAGCTCGGCGACCTGTATGGCCGCCGGCGCATGATCCTGACCGGCACCGCGCTGTTCACCCTGGCCTCCATCGGCTGCGCCCTGGCCCAGGACATGCCGCAACTGGTACTGGCGCGGGTGCTGCAAGGCATAGGTGCAGGCGGCATGGTCTCGGTCAGCCAGGCGATCATCGGCGACTTCGTGCCGCCCCGCGAGCGGGGCCGCTACCAAGGCTATTTCAGCAGCATGTATGCCTTGGCCAGCGTAGCTGGGCCGGTGCTGGGCGGCTGGCTGACCGAGTACCTGTCGTGGCGCTGGGTGTTCTGGATCAACCTGCCGCTCGGCGTGGTGGCGCTGTGGGTGATCCACCGCGCCCTGGCGGGCATCCCGGTCAAACACCGCCAGGCGCAGGTGGATTATACCGGCGCGGTGTTGATGATCATCGGCCTGGGCAGCTTGCTGCTGGGCATCACCTTGGTCGGCCAAGGCCATGCCTGGCTGTCGCAGCCGGTGCTGGCACTGATGGGCGCGGCGCTGCTCGGACTGCTGGTGTTCATCGCCCATGAGCGGCGCTGCCGCGAGCCGTTGCTGCCGATGAGCCTGTTCGGCAACCGCGTGGCAGTGCTGTGCTGGGGGGTGATTTTCTTTGCCAGCTTCCAGTCCATTTCGCTGACCATGCTGATGCCGCTGCGCTACCAGAGCATCACCGGTGCCGGCGCCGACGCGGCGGCGTTGCACCTGCTGCCACTGGCCATGGGCCTGCCGCTGGGCGCGTTCACCGGCGGGCGCATGACCAGCCGCACCGGGCGCTACAAACCGCAGATTCTGGCCGGCGCCGTGCTGATGCCCATGGCGATTGCTGCCATGGCCATGACGCCGCCGCAGTCGGCGCTGCTCAGCGGTTTGTTCATGTTGTTGGCGGGGGTTGCCTGCGGGCTGCAGTTTCCGACCTCGCTGGTGGGCACCCAGAGCGCGGTCGAAGCGAAGGATATTGGTGTGGCGACCAGCACCACCAACCTGTTCCGCTCACTGGGCGGGGCGATGGGCGTGGCGTGCATGTCCAGCCTGTTGCTGGGGCTGCTGCACAGCGGCGGCCTGGACGTGATTGGCAACCCATTGCTGGGTAGCCTCAAGGCCGGGCAGGCAGACCTGCTGACCCAGGGCCGCTTGCTGGAGACCTTCCGCCATCTGCTGCTGGGCAGCGCCGGGGTTGCCCTGCTGGGCCTGCTGGCGGCGCTGGCGCTGCCGGATAAACAACTACGCGGGCACTGAAGCCGCCCGCCAACCGGTAAAGACGGGCTTAATCTTGCGTTAACGCACCAAGGGCAACACTTGCTCACAAACCTTCACAAAGTGCTATTTGCGTAGTGCCGGGCTCAAGCGCAGCATATCCAGCCCGGCGTCGACCCACTTTTCAGCATCGCGCAGCAGTTCGAAGCTGTCCGGCAGCAGCAGCCAGCGCCCGATCAACCCGTCGATATAGGCAAACATCGCAACGGCCGCGCGGTCGCAATCAAGGTCGGCCGGCAGCTGTTCGCGGCGTACCGAATTTTTCATCGCCAAGGCTATGCCTTCATGGCAGTCGAGCACGGCACTCTGGCGCTGCAGGCGAATCTCACACATGTCATCGGTGAACTCGCACTTATGGTGCAGGATTTCATTGATCCGCCGGGTCCGGGCGTTGAGTACCAGGTCGCTGAACACTTGCAGCAGCAGCTTGCGCATACAGCCAAGCGGGTCCAGTTCGTCTTCGCTTTCACTGGCGCGCGCCAAGTGGTCATGGGTTTCGTGCAGGCTGTCGAGCAGCGCCTGCACCAAGTCCGCCTTGTTGCTGAAATGCCAGTAGATGGCGCCGCGGGTCACCCCGGCCAGCTCGGCAATGTCGGTGAGAGTGGTGCGCGCAACCCCGCGCTTGTAAAACGCCTTCTCCGCCGCCTCGATAATCTGGGCGCGGGTTTCCTGGGCTTCTTCTTTGGTTCGACGGACCATGGCAGCACAACCTCATCATGCCCTGCGCAGTTGGCAGGCGGAATTCAACCCGGGGCTGCCTCTTCAGGGCGTCCGCCGGTAACAATTATTTACCACCTGACCGCTAGAAAGGGCCGGTTGGTAGTATTTACAAACAACCATGAATGTAAGTATATTCCTTAGCAAGCTATTAATCCAACTGATAGCATTTTTCTGACAGAACACTTCATCTATTCTTGAGCTCCCCCGCTCCTGCGACCCGAGGATCCTCATGCAACTCAAGCCAGCTGTTACCGCTCTGGTTTCCGCCATCGCCCTGGCCACACTGCTCAGCGGCTGTAAGAAAGAAGAGGCGCCGCCCGCGGCGCAGGCTCCTCAGGTCGGCGTCGTCACCCTGCAACCCCAAGCCTTCACCCTTACCTCGGAACTGCCGGGGCGTACTACCGCCTTCCGCGTGGCCGAGGTTCGCCCGCAGGTCAACGGCATCATTCTCAAGCGCCTGTTCAAGGAAGGCAGCGAAGTGAAGGAAGGGCAGCAGCTCTACCAGATCGACCCTGCCGTCTACGAGGCAACCCTGGCCAACGCCCAGGCCAACCTGCAAGCCACCCGCTCGCTGGCCGAACGCTACAAGCAGTTGATCGATGAGCAAGCCGTTTCCAAACAGGAATACGACGACGCCAACGCCAAACGATTGCAGGCCGAGGCTTCGCTCAAGAGCGCGCAGATCGACCTGCGCTACACCAAGGTGCTGGCCCCGATCAGTGGCCGTATCGGCCGCTCCGCCTTTACCGAAGGTGCCTTGGTGAGCAATGGCCAGACCAACGCCATGGCTACCATCCAGCAACTCGACCCGATCTACGTCGACGTGACCCAGTCCACCGCCGAGCTGCTTAAGCTGCGCCGTGACCTGGAAAGCGGCCAATTGCAGAAGGCCGGCGAAAACGCCGCCCAGGTGCAACTGGTGCTCGAAGACGGCAGCCTGTTCAAGCAACAGGGCCGCCTGGAGTTCTCTGAAGTTGCCGTCGACGAAACCACCGGTTCCGTGACCCTGCGTGCGATCTTCCCGAACCCCGAGCACACCTTGCTGCCAGGCATGTTCGTCCACGCGCGGCTCAAAGCTGGGGTCAACGCCAACGCCATCCTGGCCCCGCAACAAGGTGTGACCCGCGACCTCAAAGGCGCGCCTACCGCCCTGGTGGTCGGCCCGGACAACAAGGTCGAACTGCGTCAGCTCAAGGCCAGCCGTACCCTGGGCACAGATTGGCTGATCGAAGACGGCCTCAAGGCCGGCGACCGCCTTATCACCGAAGGCCTGCAATACGTGCGCCCAGGTGTCGAGGTCAAGGTCAGCGAAGCCACCAACGTCAAGAAGCCGGGCAGCCCTGATCAGGCGGGCGCCGCGAAAGCCGACGCCAAAGCGGAGTAAACCATGTCGAAGTTCTTTATTGATCGCCCGATCTTCGCCTGGGTGATCGCCTTGGTGATCATGCTGGTCGGGGCGCTGTCGATCCTGAAGTTGCCGATCAACCAGTACCCCAGCATTGCGCCGCCGGCCATCGCCATCGCCGTATCCTACCCGGGCGCCTCGGCGCAGACCGTGCAGGACACCGTGGTGCAGGTCATCGAGCAGCAGCTCAACGGTATCGACAACCTGCGTTATGTATCGTCCGAGAGCAACTCCGACGGCAGCATGACCATCACCGCCACCTTCGAGCAGGGCACCAACCCTGATACCGCGCAGGTGCAGGTGCAGAACAAGCTGAACCTGGCCACCCCGCTGCTGCCGCAAGAAGTGCAGCAGCAAGGCATCCGGGTCACCAAGGCGGTTAAAAACTTCCTGATGGTGATCGGCCTGGTGTCCGAAGACGGCAGCATGACCAAGGACGACCTGGCCAACTACATCGTCTCCAACATGCAGGACTCGATCTCGCGTACGGCCGGTGTCGGTGACTTCCAGGTGTTCGGTGCCCAGTACGCCATGCGTATCTGGCTGGATCCGGCCAAGCTGAACAAGTTCCAGCTCACCCCGGTCGACGTCAAGACCGCCGTGGCCGCGCAGAACGTGCAGGTGTCGTCCGGCCAGCTCGGCGGTTTGCCGGCCATGCCTGGCACCCAGCTCAACGCCACGATCATCGGCAAGACCCGCCTGCAAACTGCCGAGCAGTTCCAGAACATCCTGCTCAAGGTCAACAAGGATGGCTCGCAGGTGCGCCTGCGTGATGTCGCCGACGTTGCCCTGGGTGGTGAAAACTACTCGGTCAGCGCTCAGTTCAACGGCAAGCCCGCCTCGGGCCTGGCGGTAAAACTGGCCACCGGCGCCAACGCCCTGGACACCGCCAAGGCGCTGCGCACCACCATCAGCGACCTCGAACCGTTCTTCCCGCCAGGGGTGAAAGCGGTATTCCCGTATGACACCACGCCGGTTGTCACCGAATCGATCAGCGGGGTCATCCACACCCTGATCGAGGCCGTGGTGCTGGTGTTCCTGGTGATGTACCTGTTCCTGCAGAACTTCCGCGCCACCGTCATCACCACCATGACCGTACCTGTGGTATTGCTGGGTACCTTCGGCATCCTGGCGGCCGCAGGCTTCAGTATCAACACCCTGACCATGTTCGCCATGGTGCTGGCCATCGGTCTGTTGGTGGACGATGCCATCGTCGTGGTGGAGAACGTCGAGCGGGTAATGTCCGAGGAGGGGCTGCCACCCAAGGAGGCCACCAAGCGCTCCATGGCCCAGATCCAGGGCGCCCTGGTGGGTATTGCCCTGGTGCTGTCGGCGGTACTGCTGCCAATGGCGTTCTTCGGCGGCTCCACCGGCGTGATCTACCGCCAGTTCTCGATCACCATCGTCTCGGCCATGGGCCTGTCGGTGCTGGTGGCACTGGTGTTCACCCCGGCCCTGTGCGCAACCATGCTCAAGCCTGTGAAGAAGGGCGAGCACCATGTCGCCAAGCGTGGTTTCTTCGGCTGGTTCAACCGCAGCTTCGACAAGACCGTGGTCGGCTACGAGCGCAGCGTCGGGACTATCCTGCGCAACAAGGCGCCGTTCCTGCTGGCCTATGCGCTTATCGTGGTAGGCATGATCTGGCTGTTCATGCGCATCCCGACCGCGTTCCTGCCCGAAGAAGACCAAGGCGTACTGTTCGCCCAGGTGCAGACCCCGGCAGGCTCCAGTGCCGAACGCACCCAGGTCGTGGTCGACCAGATGCGTGAATACCTGCTCAAGGATGAAGCCGACACCGTGTCGTCGGTGTTTACCGTCAACGGCTTCAACTTCGCAGGCCGTGGGCAGAGCTCGGGCATGGCGTTCATCATGCTCAAGCCGTGGGGCGAGCGCTCCAAGGAAAACAGCGTGTTCGGCCTGGCCCAACGCGCCCAGCAGCACTTCTTCACCTTCCGTGACGCCATGGTGTTCGCCTTCGCGCCACCTGCGGTCCTGGAGCTGGGTAACGCCAGTGGCTTCGACGTGTTCCTGCAGGACCGCGGCGGTGTCGGCCACGAAAAACTGATGGAAGCGCGCAACCAGTTCCTCGGCCTTGCAGCGCAGAGCAAGATCCTCGCCGGTGTGCGCCCGAACGGCCTGAACGATGAGCCGCAGTACCAGCTGACCATTGATGACGAACGTGCCAGCGCTCTGGGCGTGACCATTTCCGACATCAACAACACCCTGTCGATTGCCCTGGGTGCCAGCTACGTCAACGACTTCATCGACCGTGGTCGGGTCAAGAAGGTCTACATCCAGGGTGAAGCCAATTCGCGGATGAGCCCGGAAGACCTGCAGAAGTGGTACGTGCGCAACAGCGCTGGCGAAATGGTGCCGTTCTCCTCCTTCGCCAAAGGTGAATGGAGCTACGGCTCGCCGAAGCTTTCGCGCTACAACGGCGTTGAGGCGATGGAAATTCTCGGTGCCCCGGCCCCTGGCTACAGCACCGGTGAAGCCATGGCCGAAGTCGAGCGCATCGCCGGCGAACTACCGGACGGCATCGGCTTCTCCTGGACCGGCATGTCCTACGAGGAAAAACTCTCCGGCTCGCAAATGCCGGCGCTGTTCGCCCTCTCGATCCTGTTCGTGTTCCTGTGCCTGGCGGCGCTGTACGAAAGCTGGTCGATCCCGATCGCCGTGGTGCTGGTAGTACCGCTGGGTATCATCGGTGCGCTGATTGCAGCCAGCATGCGCGGGCTGTCCAACGACGTGTACTTCCTGGTCGGCCTGTTGACCACCATCGGCCTTGCGGCGAAAAACGCCATCCTGATCGTCGAGTTCGCCAAGGAATTGCACGAGCAGGGCCGCAGCCTGTATGACGCCGCCATCGAGGCCTGCCGCATGCGTCTGCGCCCGATCATCATGACCTCGCTGGCGTTCATCCTCGGCGTGGTACCGTTGACCATCGCCAGCGGCGCCGGCGCCGGTAGCCAGCATGCCATCGGTACCGGTGTGATCGGCGGCATGATCAGTGCAACCGTGCTGGCCATCTTCTGGGTACCACTGTTCTTCGTCGCCGTGTCGTCGCTGTTCGGCAGCAAAAAGCCAGAACCGGACGCCACTCCTCAAACCCCACGTATCGAGGCTGGGCAATGACCAAGTCTTTGTTGTCCCTGGCGGTCACCGCCTTCATTCTCGGCGGCTGCTCGCTGATCCCCGACTACCAGACGCCGGAAGCGCCGGTGGCTGCGCAGTGGCCGCAAGGCCCTGCGTACTCGCCGACCGAGAGCGCCAACGTGGCCGCCGCCGAGCAAGGCTGGCGCCAGTTCTTCCACGACCCGGCGCTGCAGCAGTTGATCCAGGCGTCGCTGGAAAACAACCGCGACCTGCGCGTTGCCGCGTTGAACATCGACGCCTACCGCGCCCAGTACCGCATCCAGCGCGCCGACCTGTTCCCTGCAGTTTCGGCCACCGGCAGCGGCAGCCGTCAGCGGGTTCCGGCGGACCTTTCGCAAACCGGTGAAGCCAACATCACCAGCCAGTACTCGGCCACGCTCGGCGTCAGCGCCTACGAGCTGGACCTGTTTGGCCGTGTGCGCAGCCTGTCGCAACAGGCGCTGGAAACCTACCTGTCCAGCGAGCAGGCGCGCCGCTCCACGCAGATCAGCCTGGTGGCCAGCGTTGCCAACGCCTACTACACCTGGCAGGCCGACCAGGCCCTGCTGAAGCTGACCGAAGACACGCTGAAAACCTACGAAGAGAGCTACAACCTGACCCGCCGCAGCAATGAGGTGGGGGTAGCCTCGGCGCTGGACCTGAGCCAGGCGCGCACCGCCGTCGAAGGCGCGCGGGTCAAGCATGCGCAGTATCAGCGCCTGGTCGCCCAGGACCTGAACAGCCTGACCGTGCTGGTTGGTACCGGCGTTGGCAACCTGCCAGCCCCGCTTAAGCTTGATGCCGACCAACTGGCCGAAGTGCCGGCTGGCTTGCCGTCCGACGTGCTGCAGCGGCGCCCTGACATCCAGGAAGCCGAGCACCTGCTCAAGGCGGCCAATGCCAACATCGGCGCGGCGCGTGCGGCGTTCTTCCCAAGCATCAGCCTGACCGCCAATGCCGGTACCCTGAGCCCGGACATGGGTGGGCTGTTCAAGGGCGGCTCCGGCACCTGGCTGTTCCAGCCGCAGATCAACCTGCCGATTTTCAACGCCGGTAGCCTGAAGGCCAGCCTGGATTACTCGAAAATCCAGAAAGACATCAACGTTGCCCGGTACGAAAAAACCATCCAGACGGCCTTCCAGGAAGTCGCCGATGGCCTGGCCGCGCGCAAGACGTTCGAAGAGCAGTTGCAGGCCCAGCGTGACCTGGTGGCCGCCAACCAGGACTACTACCGCCTGGCCGAGCGCCGCTACCGCATCGGTATCGACAGCAACCTGACCTTCCTCGACGCCCAGCGCAACCTGTTCAGCGCCCAGCAGTCGCTGATCAGCGACCGGCTGTCGCAGCTGGTCAGCGAGGTCAACCTGTACAAGGCCCTCGGCGGCGGCTGGTACGAGCAGACCCAGCAGCAGGCTTCGGTGCAAGCACCACGAGGCTGACCGTAGCCGGCAACATCGAGCCCACCCTTGCGGTGGGCTTTTTTGTGGTAGCCGCATCGCGGGGCAAGCCCGCTCCCACGCCCCGGGGACGCCGAGATAAGCGCGTGGGAGCGGACTTGCCCCGCGATAGCCTGCACACGGCCCCCCCAAACTAACCACCGCGAACATTTCGTTCGATAATCGCCCCGTTCCGCTTGCGACGAATTGCCTCGCCCTGCCCTCGCCACGCACCATCGCTCACGCAACGTTGCACAAGCTCTCAACAAGATGCCCAGCCCGCGGCCCGCACCCGCAGCGCCGAGGCTCACCCAATAAAAACAAGAGATCCACGACAGATGAGCACTTTGCCCCCTGCACGCCAGCTGCTGCCCGGCCTGTTGGCCATGTCCTGCGCCCTGCCCGCCTTCGCCGCAGAAAGCGGTTTTTTCGAAGACGCCAAGGCCACCCTCAACCTGCGCAATTTCTACATCAACCGCAACTTCGTCGACCCAGCCAACGCCCAGGGCAAAGCCGAAGAGTGGACCCAGAGCTTCATCCTCGACGCCCGTTCAGGCTTCACCCAGGGCACCGTCGGCTTCGGCGTGGATGTGCTCGGGCTGTACTCGGTCAAGCTCGATGGCGGCAAAGGCACGGCAAATACCAACCTGCTCCCGGTGCATGATGACGGGCGCCCCGCCGATGACTTCGGGCGCCTGGGCGTGGCATTCAAGGCGCGCCTGTCGCAGAGCGAACTGAAAGTCGGCGAGTGGATGCCGGTGCTGCCGATCCTGCGCTCGGATGATGGCCGCTCGTTGCCGCAGACCTTCCGCGGCGGCCAGGTAACCTCCAAGGAAATCGACGGGCTGACCGTTTACGCCGGCCAGTTCCGCGGCAACAGCCCGCGCAACGACGCCAGCATGGAAGACATGTTCATGCAGGGCCGCCCTGCTGCCACTTCCGACCGTTTCAACTTCGCAGGCGGCGAATACACCTTCAACGACAAGCGTACCCTGGTCGGCCTGTGGGATGCGCAGCTCAAGGACATCTACCGCCAGCAGTACCTAAACGTGGTCCACAGCCAGCCTCTGGGTGACTGGACCTTGGGCGCCAACCTGGGTTACTTCATCGGCAAGGAAGACGGCAGCGAACGCGCAGGCGAACTGGACAACCGCACCGCATCGGCATTGCTGTCGGCGCGCTACAAAGGCCACACGTTCTATGCAGGGTTGCAGAAGGTCAGTGGCGATGACGGCTGGATGCGCGTCAACGGCACCAGCGGCGGCACCCTGGCCAACGACAGCTACAACGCCAGTTTCGAAAGTGCCAAGGAGCGCTCCTGGCAGCTTCGTCACGACTTCAACTTCGCAAGCGTCGGTGTGCCGGGGCTGACCCTGATGAACCGCTACATCAAGGGCGACAACGTGCACACCGCCACCGTCGACGATGGCAAGGAATGGGCCCGGGAAAGCGAACTTGCCTACGTCATCCAGTCCGGCACCTTCAAGGACCTGTCGCTGAAGTGGCGCAACTCGACCATGCGCCGGGACTTCAGCACCAATTCGTTCGATGAAAACCGGGTCATTGTGAGCTACCCGCTAAGCCTGTTGTGATACCCCCTGCTCCCACGCAATGGACTGCCCCCAAAAAGTTGCACACCCACCCAATTTCTTGGGGGCAGCCCACAACGTGGGAGCGGGCTTGCCCCGCGATAGGGTCAGCAGCCCTCCTAAAGAACCAAAAGACCTATACAAATCAAATAACATTCTTTGACGCTATAAGTAACAAAAGCTAAAACCGAGCCCTGATCCCCGCACCAGAGCCCGAGCATGGACCTCCGCCAACTGCGCTATTTCATCGCCCTCACCGAGTACCGCAGTTTTGTCCGAGGCGCCGAAGCCATGGGCATTACCCAACCCGCCTTCAGCCGCGCCATCCAGAACCTGGAAAACACCCTCGGCTGCACCTTGATCGAACGCGGCAACAAGGCCCTGCCGCCGACCCCGGAAGGGCACATGGTGCTGCAGCACGCCCGCCGGCTGGTGCAAGGCGCAGCGCAACTGAACAACGATGTGCTGCAGATGACCAAGCTAGATGCCGGCGAACTGCGTTTCGGCTGCGGCCCGGCGCTGGCCGTACACCTGGTGCCCGACGCGCTACAGCACCTGCTGACCAGCCACCCCGGCATCCACAGCGAATTGCTGGTGGACAACGCCGAGCGCCTCGGCCAGGCGCTGCGCCGCGAGCAGATCGAGTTTTTCGTCGACGATGTACGCCCATTCGAGGCCGACCCCAACTTCCACACCGCGCAGTTGAAACCGCGCCCTGGCCTGTTCTTCTGCCGTAGCGGGCACCCACTGCTGGCCAAGGACAGCCTGTCGACCAATGACCTGTTCCGCTACCCACTGGCCTGTGCGCAGCTTGCGCCCGGCGTGCGCAAGCGCCTGGCCAACCTCAGCGGGCGCAACGACTTCACCCCGCACCTGCAAACCGAGCACCTGGCGGTGCTGCGCAGTGTGGTGCTGGCCAGCGATGCGATTGGCACGGCCAGTGAAGAAGCGGTGGCCGCTGACCTTGCCACCGGGCGCCTGGTGCGGCTGCACTGGCGCAACCTGCCCCCGGCGCTGGACGTGCTGAGCGTGCGCTGCGGCGTGGTCAGCCGCAGCGGTTACCGGCTATCGCCAGCAGCGCGGGCGATGATCGAAACCCTGATGGCGCTGGATGCCTCGCCCAAAGTTGCCGCCATTCGCTGAACTGATGATGGTGGTGATGGCGGGCTATGCTCAGCTATATCGAGTGATGGGGTGGCGGTGCAGGCCACACAACGCCAGCAGGGAGGAACAACAATGAAAACCCTCGTCGAACACCTGAGCCAGTACGCGGGCTATCACCGCGACCCGCGCAACATCGCCACGCATTTTGTCGGGATTCCGCTGATCGTGCTGGCGGTGGCCATCCTGCTGTCACGGCCGGGGTGGGAGGTGGCGGGTGTCTGGCTGTCACCGGCGCTGTTGCTGGCCGGCGCCTCGGTGTGGTTCTACCTGCGCCTGGACCTGCGCTTCGGGCTGCTGATGGCGTTGCTGCTCGGGCTGTGCCTGTGGGCCGGGCAAGCGCTGGCGGTGCAGGCCACCGGCCTGTGGTTGAGCGCCGGGCTGGGGGCGTTCGTGGTGGGCTGGATCATCCAGTTCGTGGGGCACTGGTATGAAGGGCGCAAGCCGGCATTCGTCGACGATGTCAGCGGGCTGATCATCGGGCCGCTGTTCGTGGTGGCAGAGCTGGCCTTCATGGCCGGGCTATGTAGCGAGTTGAAGCGGGCCGTGGAGGCCAAAGCGGGGCCTGTGGCGCTGCGGCACAAAGCAGTGGTGTGATGGGTGGGCCTGTCCTGGCCCCATCGCAGGCTATCGCCAGCTCCCACGCAGGTCCTGCTCAACCACAACATTGCTGGTCGGCCCCAAACCTGTGGGAAATGATTGACAGTTGTGGCGAGCGGGCTTGCCCCGCGTTGGGCTGCGCAGCAGCCCCGAAAACCCAAGGGTAATCCTCAGGGCTGCTGCGCAGCCCAACGCGGGGCAAGCCCGCTCGCCACAAGGAAACTCGCCACACTTACTGGCGCGACTCAACCCCAAGCTCATCCCACACCGACTCCGCCAGGTGGAACGTGGCATTGGCCGCCGGAATGCCGCAATAGATCGCGCTCTGCATCAGCACTTCCTTGATCTCCTCACGGGTCACGCCATTGCTGGCCGCCGCGCGCAGGTGCAGCCTGAGCTCATCAGTGCGGTTCATGCCAATCAACATGGCGATGGTGATCAGGCTGCGGGTATGCCGGGGCAACCCCGGGCGCGTCCAGATATCACCCCAGGCGTGGCGGGTGATCATCTCCTGGAACTCGCCATTGAAGTCGTTGAGCTTCTCCAGGCTGCGGTCTACGTGGGCGTCGCCCAGCACCGCGCGGCGTACCTGCATGCCGGCTTCGTAACGTTGTTTCTCATCCATGGCGAACTCCTTAGCGGGCCAGCAGAAAATCGAGAACACGCGCGGTGAAGGCGTTGCCCATCTCGACATTGGAAAGATGCGCCGCCGGGAACTCGGCATAGGTGGCACCGACGATGCCCGCCTGCATGAAACGGCCATGTTCCGGGGTGGTCACCAGGTCTGCGCTACCGGCAACGATCAACGTCGGCACCTGGATACGCCCCAGTTGCTCACGGAAATCGGCATCACGCACCGCCGCGCAATTGGCGGCATAGCCCTCGGGGCTGGTCTGCGCCAGCATCTGGCAAATGCGCTGGGTTTCGGCCGGCTGCTGGTCGACGAAGGCCGGGGTGAACCAACGGGCAATGGCGCCGTCGCGCAGGCCTTGCATGGCCTGCTGGCCGCCGCTGAGCACCGTTTCGATGCGCGGGTTCCACACCTCGTCGCTGCCAATCTTCGCCGCCGTGTTGCACAGCGTCAGGCTGTGCAGGCGCTGGCCGGCATTGATGCCCAACCACTGGCCAATCAGCCCGCCCATCGACAACCCGACAAAATGCACGTGCTGGATGCCCAACGCATCCAGCAGCGCCAGCACATCACCGCCCAGTTGCTCGATGGTGTACGGTCCTTGCGTGACCTGCGAGCCGCCGTGGCCACGGGTGTCGTAACGCAGCACACGAAAGCGCTCGCTCCACGCCGGGATCTGCGCGTCCCACATGGCAAGGTCGGTGCCCAATGAGTTGGACAACACCAGCACCGGAGCATCGGCCGGGCCATCGAGTTGGTAGTTCAGTACGCCATCGGCCAGTTGCACATGCGCCACAGCGGTCTCCTTTCAGGGAATGAAACGTTGATGTTCGGCCACCGCCCGCGCCACCCACACGCGGGCCTGGCCGAGGTAATGAGCAGGGTCGAGCAGGCGGTCGAGTTCTTCGTCGCCAAGTTCGGCACTGACTTGCGGCTCGTCGCCAAGCACGGCACGCAGGTGGCGCCCCTCGGCGACGGCGCGCTGGCAGCACTGTTCGAGCAGATGGTGGGCACGGTCGCGGCCAAGGCGCTGGGCCAGCACGATGCTGACTGCCTCAGCCAGCACCAGGCCCTGGGTCAGGTCGAGGTTACGGCGCATGCGTGCGGCGTCCACTTCCATGCCCTCGGCAATCTGCTGCGCATGGTGCAAGGCGCCGGACACCAGGCAGCAGATTTCTGGCAGGGTTTCCCACTCGGCGTGCCACAGGCCCAGGCTGCGTTCGTGCTCCTGGGGCATGGCGGCGAACAGCGTCGCCACCAGCCCCGGCACGCGGGTCGCAGCGCCGATCAGCACCGCAGCGCCGACCGGGTTGCGCTTGTGCGGCATGGTCGACGAACCGCCCTTGCCCGGCGCCGATGGCTCGAACAGCTCGGCGGCCTCGGTCTGCATCAGCAGGCTGATATCACGGCCGAACTTGCCCAGGCTGCCGGCGATCATGCCCAGCACCGAGGCAAACTCCACCAGCCGGTCGCGCTGGGTATGCCACGGCTGCTCCGGCAGGTTCAGTTGCAGCTGCCCGGCAAGCGCCTCGGCCACCGGCAGCGCCTTGCTGCCCAGCGCCGCAAGGCTGCCGGATGCGCCGCCGAACTGCAGCACCAGCAGGCGCGGGCGCAAGGCCTTGAGCCGTTCGCGATGACGCGTCAGCGCCCCCAGTACCCCAGCCAGCTTCATGCCCAGGGTCACGGGGGTGGCGTGCTGCAGCCAGGTGCGCCCGACTAGTGGCGTGTCGGCGTGTTGCAGCGCCTGGCGGGCCAGGGTGTCGGCCAGCTTGGCCAGCGCCGCGTCGATCAGCCCGAGGGCGTCACGCAGTTGCAGCACCAGCCCGGTGTCCATCGCATCCTGGCTGGTGGCGCCAAGATGCACGTAGCGTTCGGCTTCGGGCACGCCGCTGGCAATCACCTTGCCCAACGCCTTGACCAGCGGAATGGCCGAGTTGCCAGCCGTGGCGATGGCCTCGGCCAAGGCCCGCACATCGTA
The DNA here is from genome assembly GCF_014268825.1 of Pseudomonas sp. SWRI51. Classification (NCBI taxonomy): domain Bacteria; kingdom Pseudomonadati; phylum Pseudomonadota; class Gammaproteobacteria; order Pseudomonadales; family Pseudomonadaceae; genus Pseudomonas; species Pseudomonas sp. SWRI51. The sequence continues at coordinate 15,529 of NZ_JABWRG010000036.1, forward strand.
GCGCTCGGCCTTGCAGGCGGCCTCGATTGCCACCACCGCCGCGTGCGGCACAAGGCCCGCAGCCGCTTCGGCACGGGCCAGGGCGGCCTCGAAGTCGAGCATGCCCTGCAGCCGGCCACGGTCGCAGAACACCTCGCGCATGGCAGGCGCGGTGAAGTAGGCGTCGAACAGTTGATTGCTCATGCAACGTCCTTAGTGATCATCGTGCAGATACTTCGCTTGCTTGGGCAGGCGCAGGCTGAACAGGAAAGCGATCGCCATCATGGCGGTCACATACCAGTAGAACGTGTTTTCCATGCCCAGGCTCTTCAAGCCCAGGGCGACATACTCGGCCGAGCCGCCAAACAGCGCGTTGGCCACCGCATAGGCCAGCCCTACCCCCAACGCGCGCACCTGCGGCGGGAACATCTCGGCCTTCACCAGGCCGCTGATGGAGGTGTAGAAACTGACGATGCACAGCGCCAGGGTCACCAGCACGAAGGCCAGGAACGGGCTGGTGACGGTTTTCAGCGCCATCAGCAGCGGTACGGTAAACAGCGTACCCAGGCCACCGAACAGCAGCATCGAGTTGCGCCGGCCAATACGGTCGGACAGCATGCCGAACACCGGCTGCAGGATCATGAACAGGAACAGCGCACCCGTCATCACGAAACTGGCGCTCTTGGCGTGCATGCCAGCGGTGTTCACCAGGTATTTCTGCATGTAGGTAGTGAAGGTGTAGAAGATCAGCGAGCCACCGGCGGTGTAACCGAGCACAGTGATGAACGCACCGGTGTGGTAGCGGAACAGCCCTTTGACGCTGCCGGCGTCTTTGTCCTGGCGTGTTTCGGCGCTGCTGGTTTCGTGCAGCGAGCGGCGCAGCATCAGCGAGATCAACGCCGCGATGGCGCCGACCACGAACGGGATGCGCCAGCCCCAGGCACGCAGTTCCTCTTCGCTGAGCAACTGCTGCAGGATCACCACCACCAACACCGCCAGCAACTGGCCACCAATCAGCGTGACGTACTGGAACGAGGCATAGAAACCGCGCTGGCTGCGCAACGCCACTTCACTCATGTAGGTGGCCGTGGTGCCGTACTCACCGCCCACCGACAGGCCCTGGATCAGCCGCGCCAGCAACAGCAGCGCCGGCGCCCAGGTGCCGATGCTGGCGTAGGTGGGCAGGCAGGCGATCATCAACGAGCCTGCGCACATCATCAGCACCGAGATCATCAGCGAATTCTTGCGCCCGCGGCGATCCGCCAGGCGGCCGAAGATCCAGCCGCCGATGGGGCGCATCAGAAAGCCTGCGGCAAATACACCGGCGGTGTTGAGCAACTGCACCGTGGGGTCATCGGAGGGGAAGAACGCCGGGGCAAAATAGATGGCGCAGAAGGCATAGACGTAGAAGTCGAACCATTCCACCAAGTTGCCCGACGAGGCGCCGACGATGGCGAAGATCCGCTTGCTGCGCTCTTCACCGGTGTAATAGTTGGAGGTCATGGCGGGTGTGCTCCTGGAGGGGTTACAGGTAATTCTAGACATACCCCGTAACACACTCGTTCCACTGCAAGCCCGCCCACACAACCTGGCGTGGGCGGGCCCGTGTTGCTCAGACGCGCTCGATCGCCAACGCCAGCCCTTGGCCGACACCGACACACATGGTCGCCAGGCCTTTGCGCCCGCCGCTTTTCTCAAGCTGATGCAGCGCAGTGAGTACCAAGCGCGCACCGCTCATGCCCAGTGGGTGGCCAAGCGCAATCGCCCCGCCGTTGGGGTTCACCTGCGGCGCATCATCGGCCACACCCAACTCGCGCAGTACCGCAAGGCCTTGGCTGGCAAAGGCTTCGTTCAGCTCGATGACATCAAAATCACTCACTGCCACACCCAGGCGCTCGGTCAGCTTGCGTACCGCAGGCACCGGGCCGATGCCCATGACCCGTGGCGCAACACCGCCGCTGGCCATGCCAAGCACTCGGGCGCGTGGGGTCAGGCCGTGCTTTTTAACCGCCTCTGCCGACGCCAGGATAAGCGCCGCAGCGCCATCGTTGACCCCGGAGGCATTGCCTGCGGTGACGGTTTTGTCCGGGCCGTTGACGGCCTTGAGCCGGGTTAGCGCCTCAAGGGTGGTGTCCGGGCGCAGGTGCTCGTCCTGCTCGACCACGGTTTCGCCCTTTTTGTGAGCAATGCGCACCGGCACGATCTCTTCGGCGAAGAAGCCCGCCGCCTGCGCGGCAGCCGCTTTTTGCTGGCTGCGCAGGGCGAAGGCGTCCTGGTCAGCGCGCGAGACCTGGTAATCGTCGGCGACGTTGTCGGCGGTTTCCGGCATTGAATCGACGCCGTACTGCGCCTTCATCAGCGGGTTGATGAAACGCCAGCCGATGGTGGTGTCTTCAAGCTTCATGTTGCGCGAATAGCCGCTCTCGGCCTTGCCCATCACGAACGGGGCGCGCGACATCGACTCGACACCGCCGGCGATGGCCAGCTCCATTTCACCGCTGGCGATGGCGCGGAAGGCCGTGCCGATGGCGTCCATACCCGAGGCGCACAGGCGGTTGAGGGTAACGCCCGGCACGCTTTCAGGCAGCCCGGCCAGCAGCAGCGCCATGCGCGCCACGTTGCGGTTGTCTTCGCCGGCCTGGTTGGCACAGCCGAAGAACACTTCGTCCAGGTGCTGCCACTGCACGCCCGGGTTGCGCTCGATCAGCGCCTTCAGCGGCACTGCGGCCAGGTCGTCGGCACGCACACTCGCCAATGCGCCGCCAAAACGGCCGATGGGGGTACGGATGGCATCACAGATAAATACGTCACGCATCAGGCTTCTCCTGCCACTTGCCCGTGGGCGGTACGGGTTTCAACGCCCAGAATAGGTAGGCTTACAGGTCACTGGCAATCCGATAATCGAACTCTCGTTCGATTACCGAACAACTTGTTTCTCCAACCTCTGCACCTGAAAGGGCCAATCGCAGGCTGTCGCCAGCTCCCACAGTGGCGGTGTGTACTGCGATATAAGAGGTCTGACTTGAACTCTGTGGGAGCTGGCGACAGCCTGCGATGAGGCCCCAACAGGCAAACTCAGGTCGCGTCGGCGTGGCTCACCAGCCCTTTGATCACCACCGCAACGGCCGCCAGCGCCGCGGGCACCAGCAATGCCGTCAGTACCTGTTCGAAGTTCCAGCCCAGGCCAAGCAGTGTCGCCCCGCTCCAGGCGCCGAGAATCGCGCCGAAGCGGCCGATGCCGAGCATCCACGACACACCGGTGGCGCGGCCTTGGGTTGGGTAGAAGCGCGCTGCAAGCGACGGCATCGCCGATTGCGCGCCGTTGACGCACATGCCCGCCACCAGTACCAAGGTGGCCAGAAGGGTGATGTTGCCCAGGCTCTGGCCCACTGCGTAGGCAAAAATACCCGCCAGCAGGTAGAACGTGCCGATCACTTTGTGTGGGTTGAAGCGGTCCATCGCCCAGCCGACGAACACCGCGCTGAGCACGCCGCCGAACTGGAACAACGCGCCGATGAACGCGGCCTGCTCCATGCTCGCGCCACTGTCGCGCATCAGCGTCGGCAGCCAGCTGGTCAGCAGATAAACGATCACCAAGCCCATGAAGTAGGTCAGCCACAGCAACACGGTACCCACGCCGTAGGTGCCCGAGAAAATCACCGCGAAGACGTTGCGGGCGGCCACGGCCTTTTGTTCCGGCACGCTGAAGCTGGCGGCCTGGGCTACTACGTCCGGCGCAATCGGGGCCAGGGTTTTACGCACCCTGTCAGTGCCGCGGTTGCGCACCACCAGAAAACGCGCCGACTCCGGCAGCCATACGAATAGCACCAGCGCCAGCAGCAGCGGCAGCACGCCACCAATCACCAGCAGGCTGTGCCAGCCATAGGCCGGGATCAACTTGGCAGAGATGAAGCCGCCACCGGCCATGCCAAGGTTGAAGCCGCAAAACATGCTGGTTACCAGCAGCGACTTGAGGCGCTCCGGTGTGTACTCGGACAGCAGCGTGGTGGCGTTGGGCATGCCGGCGCCAAGGCCCAGGCCGGTCAGAAAGCGCAGCACCAGCAGTTGGTCGACGTTGGTGGCGTAAGCCGAGGCCAGGCTGAAGCCGCCAAACACCAGCACCGCCCCGATCAACACGCCGCGGCGCCCGAAGCGATCAGCCAGCGGCCCGGAACCGAGGGCACCGAATACCATGCCGATCAACGCTGCACTCATCACCGGGCCAAGGCTTGCACGGTCGATGCCCCATTCCTGCGACAGCGCCGGGGCGATGAAGCCCATGGCGGCGGTGTCCAGGCCATCAAGGAAGACAATCAGAAAGCACAGGATCACCACCCGCCACTGGAACCGCGACAGGGGCTGGTCATTGATGAACGACTGGACGTCAAGGCAGTTGCCGACAGTGGATTGTAGTTTGTTCATTGTTGTTATCCGGATTCAAGGCGCAGACAGGCTACTGCGTACGGCTCAGGTGCAGGAGCTGGAAAAATCGGAAGGTGCGGCTGGCGTCAGCCGGGAAGGTGCAACAAGGAAGGCGATGTCATGGGAAGTGCCCTGTGTTTTTATTGTCCGGTCGGCGCAGCCGACTTGTGTGACAGACATTAATCAGCAGGCGTTGGCGGCGCAATTCACCGCGCACGACACTGTGCGTTTATCGAACAGAAAGCAGTCGCTAAACGTTTGTGGGGTGCCGGGCCGCCTGGCGGCCCGTACCCGATCAGCCGAACAACTGGTGGCAAAGGTCTCGGCTCGAGGCCAGCAGAATGGGCAAAAAGCGCTGCTCAAGCTCGCCGCGGCTGACCCGGCCCACATGGGTACTGACGTTCAGCGCCGCCAGCACCTGGCCTGAAGCGTCATAGATAGGCACGGCAATCGAGCGCAGGCCTTGCTCCAGTTCCTGGTCTACCACGCACCAGCCTTGCTCGCGCACCTGCTGAATGCAGGCAAACAACGAGTCGTGGTCATGCAGGGTGCGGCTGGTACGCGGCTTGAGGTCGGCGCGGTCCAGGTACTCGTGCAGGCTGGCGTCGTCCAGGGCCGCCAACAGGATGCGGCCCATGGAGGTGCAGTAGGCCGGCAAGCGGCCCCCTACCGAGAGGTCGACCGAGATCAGCCGCTCCACCGTGGCCGAGCGCGCTATATAAAGAATGTCGTCGCCTTCGAGGGTGGCCATGTTCGCCGCTTCGTGCAACTGGTCACTGATGCGGTCCAGGTAAGGCTGCGCCGATACCGCCAACGGGGTAGACGACAGATAGGCGTGGCCCAGGGTCAGCACCTTGGGCAGCAATGAATAGGTACGCCCGTCGGTGGTGGCGTAGCCCAGCTTGATCAGCGTATGCAGGCAACGACGCACGGCTGCCCGAGGGATCTCGGTGCGGTGGCTGACCTGGGCGATGGTCAGGTGGCGCTTGCGTTCCTGGAAGGCCTGGATGACCGCCAGGCCACGGGCCAGCGAGGTCATGAAATCCGGGTCGCCGGTCAACGCCTGGATGCGCTTGGCGGGTGAAGCCACGATCGGTGGCGCCAACGCCGGGCTGCTGGCCCGTGGCGGCTCCTGCTCGGCTGGGCTGCTGGTTTCTTCGTTCATGGGCATGCCTCAAAAAAAACGGTCGCTTGTGCGATTATCGAACGAACGGGCGATAATCGCAATTGACCGCCGACACTTTTGCTTATACCTTTTGCCCTGCCACATGTGGCTTCTTGGAGAGACTGGTCAGGTACCCACCGTAGAAGTCCTAGGCAACGGCCTCGCCCAACCGCGAGGCCGTTTTCATTTGTATAACCCACTATTGAAACTTCTGACGCCTCGGGTTTGAACTTGTGCACCGCCGCGAGGATCAATCCACTATCGGCCAATTACAACGTTGTAGTCTGATAACGCCGCCCGTGGCCTTCGACGAGTGCGTTGCTATAATCGGCCCCGTTGTACTGCCCTCGATAATCAATCGGATCCAATCTAGTTTATCGTCCTCTGCAAATCCGCAGCGCTCATGGGCCTGTGCGTACTTGTCGAGGCTGGTAAACAGGCCCTGGCGTTGCATTCACACAATGACGGTGTGCATTAATGCCAGCCCTTAACTTCAACCAGTTCAGGTACCAACTGTGACGAAAGAAGAACTGCGCGCAGAACTCGAGCGCCAGGCCGAACGTTACAAGGATGTTTACGGTGGCGAAGTCACCACCTATGCCGCGCAACCCGAGCCGGAGCGCAAACCCTGGCGCAAGCGAGCCACTGTTCATGACCAGGCGTTCGCCCAGGAACTGGACAAGATGGAAAAGGAACTGCGCCACGAAGGCGACTAAGCACCTCGCCACTACCGCGCCATCCCCCTTAAGGGGTCGTGGCGCGCAGCGATCGTTACTCAACGCTCGCGGATGAAATGGAATTACACAAATTTCATACGGCCGTTTGAACAGAGCAATTCCCGGCATTTACTGCGCAATTTCTTGAAATTTCTAGATTTTCAGGACTTTTCAGCGCTTTTTCAGGACTTCGCCGCCTGCCTTCCCCCACCCTGTTCAGCGTTTCCTGCTGCCCATCAGTCTGCGGCAGGTGCATCGATTGCCGTGGTTTTCTGGCATAATCCGCCCCCCCTAAGACCGCCAGAAAACCCTTCATGATCGATTTATTCAGCGGACTGGATGCCTGGGTTGTCGTGAGCCTGATGCTCGCCCTGACCTTCGTGCTCGCATTCGAGTTCATCAATGGCTTTCATGACACCGCCAACGCGGTAGCCACTGTCATCTATACCAAAGCCATGCCGCCACACCTGGCCGTGTTCTTCTCCGGTGTGTTCAACTTCCTCGGGGTTCTGCTCGGCGGCGTCGGGGTGGCCTACGCCATCGTCCACCTGCTGCCGGTGGAGCTGCTGATCAACGTGAACACCGGGCACGGCCTGGCCATGGTTTTCTCGCTGCTGGCCGCGGCCATCACCTGGAACCTGGGTACCTGGTACTTCGGCATCCCGGCGTCCAGTTCGCACACGCTGATCGGCTCGATCCTCGGCGTTGGCCTGGCCAATGCCATGATCAACGACATCCCGTTGGGTGATGGCGTCAACTGGCAGAAGGCGATCGACATCGCCATGTCGCTGGTGGTCTCGCCAATGGCCGGCTTCGCCGTCGCCGCCCTGGTGCTGCTGGGCCTCAAATGGTGGCGCCCGCTGTCGAAGATGCACAAAACCCCCGAGCAGCGCCGCAAGCTCGACGACAAGAAGCACCCACCGTTCTGGAACCGCCTGGTACTGGTGGTTTCGGCCATGGGCGTGAGCTTCGTGCACGGCTCCAACGACGGCCAGAAGGGCATTGGCCTGATCATGCTGGTGCTGATCGGTATCGTCCCGGCCAAGTTCGTCCTGGACCTGAACAGCACCACGTACCAGATCGAGCGCACCCGCGACGCCACCCTGCACATGAGCCAGTTCTACCAGCGCAACGCCGCCACCCTTGGCGAGTTCCTGGCACTGGGCAAGGCCAAGTCCAACGACCTGCCGGAGCAGTTCAGCTGCAACCCGCAGCAGACCGAGCCGACCATCGCTGCCCTGCAGAGCTCGCTCAATGGCGTGACCGACTACCGCGACCTGAGCGCCGACAAGCGCGTCGAAGTGCGTCGCTACCTGCTGTGCCTGGACGACACCGCGAAAAAGGTCGGCAAGCTGCCAGGCCTTGAAGCCCGCGAGAAGTCCGACCTCGACAAGCTGCGCAAAGACCTCACCGCCACCACCGAATACGCCCCGTTCTGGGTCATCGTGGCCGTTGCCCTGGCCTTGGGCCTGGGCACCATGGTGGGCTGGAAGCGTGTGGTGCTGACCGTTGGCGAGAAAATCGGCAAGCAAGGCATGACCTATGCCCAGGGCATGTCGGCGCAGATCACTGCAGCTTGCGCCATCGGCATGGCCAACGTGTTCAGCCTGCCGGTATCGACTACCCACGTGTTGTCGTCGGGTGTTGCCGGCACCATGGTCGCTAACAAGAGCGGCCTGCAAGGCGGCACGGTGAAAACCATCCTGCTGGCCTGGGTGCTGACCCTGCCGACCTCGATGGGCCTGGCCGCTGGTCTGTTCTGGCTGGCGTCCAAGGCTATCGGCTAAGGGCTGTTGCCGGATTGAAAAAGGCGCCTGTTTCAGGGCGCCTTTTTTGTGCCTGCCGTTCGGGCCTCATCGCAGGCTATCGCCAGCTCCCACAGGAATATGTAGTCATGCATCAATGTTGCGGCAGCCCGCGGTCTCTGTGGGAGATTCTATGGTTTTGTACAAGCCTGTTCCCGCCAGATATATCTCCTTGTGGCGAGCGGGCTTGCCACAACTGTCTATCATTTCCCAGAGGATTGGGTCCAACCAGCAATGTTGCGGTTGCGCATGGTCTCAGTGGGAGCTGGCGACAGCCTGCGATGAGGCCCGACCGCTTACCTTTTCTTCCCCCCCAACAATGACCCCATCAGCCCACGCATCAACTGCCGCCCCAGCTGATTAGCCGCCTGGCGCACGGCCGACTTGATCGCCTGCCCCGCCGCACTCTGCAAAAAATCCCCGGCTTTATCGGCAAAACTGTCTTCAGCGGCCTTGGGCTGCGGCGCCGGCTCCACCGGCTCACCCTTGCGCTGGGTCAGCAGTTCATACGCCGATTCGCGGTCAATCGGCTTGTCGTAGCGCCCTGCCAATGGCGATGCGCCAATCAGCGCACTACGCTCGGCCGGGCTCAACGGCCCGATGCGCGACTGCGGTGGCGCCACCAGCACGCGCCGGACCACTGCCGGAGTGCCTTTGTCTTCCAGGGTGCCAACCAAAGCCTCGCCAATACCCAGCTCGGTCAGCACCGCCAGGCTGTCGAACCCGGGGTTGGGGCGAAAACCATCAGCCACCGCCCGCAACGCCTTCTGCTCCTTGGCGGTATAGGCCCGCAGCCCATGCTGAATACGCAACCCCAACTGCGCCAGCACCGCATCGGGCAGGTCGCTCGGCGACTGGGTCACAAAATACACACCCACGCCTTTGGAGCGGATCAGCCGCACCACCTGCTCCAGCCGGTCCTGCAACGCCTTGGGCGTGCCATTGAACAGCAAATGGGCTTCATCGAAAAACAGCGCCAGCACCGGCTTGTCGGCATCGCCGTGCTCGGGCAACTGCTCGAACAGCTCTGCCAGCAGCCACAGCAGGAAGGTCGCGTAGACCTTCGGCGCCTCGTGCACCAGCCGGCTGGCATCGAGCAGGTGAATCCGCCCACGGCCATCCTCGGCCGGGCGCAGCAGGTCTTCAAGTTGCAGCGCAGGCTCGCCGAACAACGCCTCGGCGCCTTGCTGCTCAAGGGTGGCCAGGCGGCGCAGCAACGCCTGGGTCGAGGCAGTGGTCATCAGCGCGCTGTCCTCGCCCAGAAGTTGCGGGTTGTCCTTGAGGTGGGCCAGCAGGGCCTTGAGGTCCTTGAGGTCGAGCAGCAGCAACCCTTCACGGTCAGCCACCTTGAAGGCAGCGTACAAGGCAGCCTGCTGGCTGTCGGTGAGTTCGAGCAGGTTGCCCAGCAGCAACGGGCCCATTTCGCTCAAGGTCGTACGCAAAGGGTGGCCAGACTGGCCGGCAATATCCCACAGGCTGACCGGGTAGGCCTTAGGCTGATGCGCCAGCCAAGGCATGCTGGCAATACGCTCGGCCACCTTACCTTGCGGCGCACCGACAGCACCCAAACCACAGAGGTCACCCTTCACGTCGGCGGCGAAAACCGCAACACCGGCATCACTGAACACCTCGGCCAAACGTTGCAATGTAACGGTTTTGCCCGTGCCCGTGGCACCGGCAACCAATCCATGTCGATTGGCCAGGCGCATGCTCTGGCATGCGGGCTGTCCATCTGAGCACATTCCTACAATCAACTGAGAAATTTCTGACACGAGCTTTCATCCTCCGCTCAAGTTCTATCCAGTGATTGCCGATATTCAGGTTTGAGTAATTCCTGAATTTCGGTAAGCACCCGTAAGGATCCGCGGGACCTGTTGCACTGATTTCAACCCGTGCTTTGTGCGAACGACCCGATAAAACCTTAGCGGACGCAATCACGTCATGAATAAAAGCCTTCGTTTCAGCCACAAGATTCTTCTGGCAGCATCACTGATCGTGATTCTGGCCTTCAGCTTGTTCACGCTCTACAACGATTACCTGCAACGCAATGCCATCCGCGCCGACCTTGAGAACTACCTCGGTGAAATGGGCGATTCGACGGCCACCAATATTCGCAGCCTGTTCGAAGGGCGTATCAAACTGGTCGAGAACGTCGCCCAGAACCTGGCGCAGAACCCCCAGAACATCGGCACCCAGCTGGGCCAGAAGGCGCTGACTTCAAGCTTCCTGACCACCTACCTCGGCCAGCCAGATGGCACCTTCACCGTCCGCCCCGACGCCAAGATGCCCGATGGCTACGACCCTCGCGTGCGCGCCTGGTACAAGGATGCCCTGAATGCCAGCGGCACGATCCTCACCGAACCCTACATCGACATGGCCACCGGCAAGATGGTCATTTCGATCATCAGCACCGCTTCGCCCTCGGTCGGCGTAGTGGGCGGCGACCTGGCGCTGGACGGCCTGGTGCAAATCATCAACTCGCTGAACTTCGGCGGCATGGGCTATGCGTTCCTGGTCAACGACCAAGGCAAGATCCTGGTGCACCCCGACCAGAATCTGGTGATGAAATCGCTGTCGGACCTGTTCCCGCAGCGCACCCCGGCGCTGTCCCGCGAGCTGACCGAAGTGCAGGTCGATGGCCAGACCCGCCTGCTGACCTTCACCAAGGTAACCGGCCTGCCGTCGGCCAACTGGTACATCGGCCTGTCGGTCGATAAAGACAAAGCCTTCAGCATGCTCAGCCAGTTCCGCACCTCGGCGGTGATCGCCACGCTGGTTGCGGTGGTGATCATCATCGGCCTGCTCGGCCTGCTGATCCGCGTGTTGCTGCAGCCGCTGCACACCATGACCCGCGCCATGGAAAACATCGCCGAAGGCGAAGGCGACCTGACCCGCCGTCTGGATATCCACACCCATGACGAGTTCGGCACATTGGGTATCGCCTTCAACCGTTTCGTCGAGCGTATCCACAGCTCGATCCGCGAGGTGTCCTCGGCCACCGAGCAGGTCAACGAAGTGGCGCTGCGGGTGATCAGCGCCTCCAACTCGTCGATGAGCAACTCCGACGAGCAGGCCAACCGCACCAACAGTGTTGCTGCCGCGATCAACCAGCTCGGCGCTGCCGCCCAGGAAATCGCCGGCAACGCTGCCCAAGCCTCGCAGCACGCAAGCTCCGCGCGCCTGCTGGCTGAAGAAGGGCAGCAAGTGGTGCAGCGCAACATCGAGGCAATGAGCCGTCTGTCGGACCTGATCGTCAGCTCCAGCAGCCATATCGAGACGCTCAACAGCAAGACGGTGAACATCGGCCAGATTCTTGAGGTGATAACCAGTATTTCCCAGCAGACCAACCTGCTGGCGCTCAACGCGGCCATCGAGGCTGCGCGCGCCGGTGAGGCGGGCCGTGGGTTTGCCGTGGTGGCCGATGAAGTGCGTAACCTTGCGCACCGCACCCAGGAGTCGGCGCAGCAAGTGCAGACCATGATCGAGGAGCTGCAGGTCGGCGCCCGGGCATCGGTGGACACCATGGGCCAGAGCCAGCGCCACAGCCAGGACAACATGGAAATCGCCAACCAGGCCGGTGAGCGCCTGGGCAGCGTGACCCAGCGTATCGGCGAAATCGACGGCATGAACCAGTCGGTGGCCACGGCAACCGAGGAGCAGACCTCGGTCGTCGACTCGATCAACATGGACATCAGCGAAATCAACATGCTCAACCAGGAAGGCGTCGAGAACCTGCAAGCCACCTTGCGCGCCTGCTCGGACCTCGAACAACAGGCCGGCCGCCTCAAGCATCTGGTCGGCAGCTTCCGCATCTAACAAGCGGCAAGCTTTCAGCTGCTGTCTTCTTTCCGATCGAACAAACTATCCTTCCAAAAGGTCAATCCTTAGGCGCGTCACTCCGGCTTGTTGCAGCCGGATGACAGACCCGAAGACGATCCCGGAGGGACGCTGATCGTGCACATCGCCGACATCACCATGTTCTACGCCCCTGCCAGTGGGGGCGTACGTACCTATCTTGATGCCAAACACCACCGCCTCGATGCCATCCCCGGCGTACGCCACAGCCTGCTGATACCCGGCCGTAGCGCCAGCCATGCCGACGGCATCTACCATGTTCCCGCGCCTCCCCTGCCCTTCGGCAACGGCTACCGCTTTCCGCTGCGCCTGGCACCCTGGTGCAAAGAGCTGCGCCGCCTGCAACCGGACCTGATCGAGGTCGGCGACCCCTACCTGACGGCCTGGGCCGCCCTTGAAGCGCGGCGCCAGCTCGACGTGCCGGTGATCGGCTTCTACCACTCCGACCTGCCGCTGCTGGTCAGCAACCGTATGGGCAACTGGTTCACGCCCAATGTCGAGGCGTACGTCAGCAAGCTCTACGGCAACTTCGACCGGGTGCTGGCGCCAAGCCAGGTCATGGCCGACAAGCTGCGCCGGCTGGGGGTCAAAGAGGTGCATGTGCAGCGCCTGGGCGTGGACCTTGCGCTGTTCAACCCCGAGCAGCGCGACCCTGGCCTGCGGGCCGAGCTGGGCATTGCCGACAGCACCCGGCTGCTGGTATTTGCAGGGCGCGGCTCGCGCGAGAAAAACCTGCCCGTGCTGCTCGACTGCATGCGCACCCTGGGCGCCGATTACCATCTGCTGCTGGTGGGCTCGAGCATGCCGGCTGCAGTACCGGCCAACGTCAGCGTGATCGACCACTTCTGCCCGCCCGCCCAGGTTGCCCGGCTGCTGGCCAGCGCCGACCTGCTGGTGCATGCCGGCGACCAGGAAACCTTCGGCCTGGTGATTCTCGAAGCCATGGCCAGCGCCACCCCGGTGGTTGCGGTCAATGCCGGCGCTTTTGGCGAGTTGGTCAACGACCAATGCGGGCGCCTGTGCCGGCCCAACGACGCGCAGGCCATGGCTCAGGCGGTACGCGAAGTATTCGAAGCCGGCGTGCGCACCTTGGGCGACCAGGCCAGGCGCCACGTTGAGCATCACTACAGCTGGGACACCGTGGTCAGCGGCCTGCTTCAGCACTATCAGGCCGTGCTCGGCCACCACCAGCCGTTGGTACATGCCCATGCGTGAAGCCAGCCATCGCAAACGCAGCGTCATGCTGGTGCTGCACGATGTGGCGCCGGAAACCTGGCCGGACTACCAGCCGTTCGTGGAGGCAGTGGACCAACTGGGCGATGTGCCCATGACCTGGCTGGTGGTGCCGGACTTTCACCACCGCAACGCGCTCAAGCATTCGCCCGCCTTCTGCCGCCTGCTGGAGCGGCGGCTGGCGCAGGGTGACGAACTGGCCCTGCATGGCTACTACCACGCAGACGACGGCCCGCTACCGCGCGGGCCGCGGGATTTCTTCATGCGCCGGGTGTACACCCACGAAGGCGAGTTCTACGGCCTGGACCAAGACCAGGCCCTACAGCGCCTGCAAGCGGGGCTGGAGGTGTTCCACAGCCACGGCTGGCCAGTAGCAGGCTTCGTAGCCCCGGCCTGGCTGATGAGCGAAGGCACGCGCCAGGCCCTGCGCCAACTGCCGCTGCGCTACACCAGCACGCCGCAGCATCTGTATCGCCTACCTGAGTTCACCGCCATCGACGCCCCTGGGCTGGTCTGGAGCGCGCGCAGTGCATGGCGCCGCGGCCTGTCGAAGGTGCTCAGCGACTGGCAGATTCGGCGCTGGCAGCAGGCCGACACTCTGCGCCTTGGGCTGCACCCGGTCGACATGCGCCACCCGAGCGCGCGCAACTATTGGCTCGAAACTTTGCAGTCACTGCTGGCCGAAGGCCGCGAGCCGCTGACCAAGTCGGCCTGGCTGGACCGTCAGGTCGCGTCGTGAACCGCTTCGCCTGGCTGGGGCTTGCGCTGCTGCTGGCGCTACTGGTGCCGGCGCTGCTCGGCGGCAGCGAGTTGCTGCCGCGCCTTGCCACCTTCTCCCCCGGCCTGATGCTGCTGTTGCTGGGGATGATCGTGCTGTGTTGGGTGATCAACGCGCAGCGCCTGCGCCTGCTGCTGGGCCAACAGGGCGAACGGGTTGGCCAGTTGCGCAGCCTGGGGGTGGTGATGGCGACCGAATTTGCCATCTGCACCACCCCTGGCGGCAGCGGCGGGCCCTTGACGCTGATGGCCTTGCTGCACCGCGAGCGCATCCCCGCTTCACGCAGTGGCGCGGTATTCGCCATGGATCAACTCAATGACTTGGTGTTCTTCTTCTGCGCCATGCTGGCTATCGCCGGATACGCGCTGTTCCATCGTCTGGGCCACAGCCAGCAAAGCATGCTGTTGGGCAGTGCCCTGCTGCTGTGTGCGGCATTAGCATGCGTGCTCGCCCTGTTGCGCTGGCGCCGCCAACTGATACGCGCCAGCGGCAACCTGCTGCGCCGCCTGAGCGTAGCTGAGCACAGGCGGCGGCGCTGGGCGCGCAAACTGTTGCGGTTCATTCACGCCCTGGCCGACACCTGGCGGCTGCCCAAACGCACCTTGGCCCTGGTGTTCACGCTCACGTGCGCGCACTGGAGCCTGCGCTACAGCGTGCTGTACCTGGTGTTGCAGGGGTTGGGCGTAGACCTTGCGTGGATCCCGAGCTTTCTGGTGCAGATGCTGGCACTCAGTGCCGGCCAGTTCAGCCTGCTACCGGGCGGTGCCGGGGCTGCGGAGCTGACGTCGGCGACCTTGCTGGCGCCGCTGGTGGGGAGTTCGACCGCCGCTGCGGCGATCCTCATCTGGCGGGCCGTTACATACTACTTTTATCTGCTGGCGGGTGGGCCGGTGTTCGTTTGCCTGCTGGCGCGCCCGTTGCTGGCGCGTTGGCGGGGCCAGGCGGGTTGAGCGCTTGCCACAGTTCGGCGGCACCGGGGAACTCGGTGCCGTCTTCCTCGCCCAGGGCATCGGGGTCAAAGCGCGCCAGGCAGCCCTCGCCCAAGGTGGGCGGCACCGAGGCGCCGGCCTTGTCACGAGGGTCGGCCATGCTTAGTCGAACACCACAGTCTTGTTGCCGTGCACCAGCACGCGGTCTTCGAGGTGGTAGCGCAGGCCGCGGGCCAGCACCATCTTCTCGACGTCACGGCCGAAACGCACCATGTCTTCAATGCTGTCAGCGTGGCTGACGCGCACCACGTCCTGCTCGATGATCGGGCCGGCGTCGAGTTCTTCAGTCACGTAGTGGCAAGTCGCGCCGATCAGCTTGACGCCGCGCAGGGAGGCCTGGTGATACGGTTTGGCGCCAACGAACGACGGCAGGAAGCTGTGGTGGATGTTGATGACTTTTTCGGCGTAGTCACGGCACAGCTGTGGCGGCAGGATCTGCATGTAGCGCGCCAGCACCACGACATCGGCGCCGTGCTCTTCGACCAGGCGCGACACCTCGGCAAAGGCTGGGGCCTTGTCCTTGGGGTCAACCGGCACATGGAAGAACGGAATGCCATGCCACTCGACCATGCTGCGCAGGTCGTTGTGGTTGGAGATCACACAAGGGATCTCGCAGTCCAGTTCGTCGGTATGCCAGCGGTGCAGCAGGTCGGCCAGGCAGTGGGACTCGCGGCTGGCCATCAGCACCACGCGCTTTTTCTGCGCAGAGTCGGTGATACGCCAGGTCATGGAGAACTCTTCGGCGATTGGCGCAAAGGCTTCGCGCAATGCCTCAAGACCGAAGGGCAGCGATTCAGCGCGGATTTCATGGCGCATGAAGAACCAACCGCTTTGCTCATCGGAATGATGGCTGGCTTCGTTGATCCAGCCGTTATACAGGGCCAGGAAATTACTGACTTTTGCCACGATGCCGACGCGGTCGGGGCAGGCAATCACCAGTCGAAAGGTGCGCATGAGAAAAGCTCCAGAACTTCGCAAAGGGGCACATTCTAGCGGCCTGCCGGCAAAAACGCAGTAGTGTTCTCCGCGCCATCGGCTAATTTGCCTCGGCCCCGTCGGCCCGGGCGTTTCCCTATGGCTGACAGGGATATGGCCATTGGCCTTAACCGTATGTAAATTTTTCTTAACCTATTACAGGTCTGGCCCACGCGGTTGTTAAATGAATCAATACGTTTAATTGTTTACTTGGGTGTAGGGGCTGTCTATTATTGCCGGTACTGTCTTCCTTCTAACGACTTTATAGGAACATCCATGTCCCTGATCAACGAATACCGCGCCACCGAAGAAGCCATCAAAGAACTTCAGGCCCGTCTGGCCAATCTGTCGCAAGATGACAAGCTGAAGAAAGAGCTGGAATTCGAAGGCAAACTGCGCACCCTGATGGGCGAATACTCCAAGTCGCTGCGCGACGTCATCGCCCTGCTCGACCCAGAAAGCAAACTGAGCAAAGGCCCACGTGGCGCAGCCAAGGCAGTGACCACCAAGCGCGCGCGCAAGGTCAAGCAGTACAAGAACCCGCACAACGGCGAGGTTATTGAAACCAAGGGTGGCAACCACAAAACTCTGAAAGAGTGGAAAGCCAAGTGGGGCGGCGACGTCGTTGAAGGCTGGGCGACTCTGCTGGACTGATCCAGGCCCTCAGCGCCTCGGTATCAACATGAAAACGCCGGCACTTGCCGGCGTTTTTCATTTATCCGTTTTACTCACAAGGCATAGCGGGTTTTCAATTGCCCGCAGTGTGCAAGCCACGCCTGCAATACTTGCCGTCCCGCGTCATCCGCCTCCTGCCAGCGGCTCTGGCACGCCACTTCGAACGCCTCGATAGTATTCGGTGCGCCCCACTGCGGGTCGCTCAGGCGCTGCCCACAGAAGTGCTGCCAACGCGCCAACTCCCGCGCGTTCAAGGTGCCTGCAAAGTTGCGGGCGCGATAACGGAACAACAGCTCTGGCAAACGGGCATCGTCGAACATCCACTGCCCGCTGGCCAATTGCTCAGGGTCGGCAGTGCGCACCTGTTCGCACAACCGGCGGTCGCGATCACCGATAAACCCGTCATACAGTTGCTGCTCAGGGTCTTCGCTTTGGGCAAAACCTTCTTCTTGGTAAATCACTTCAAGCTTGTCGAGCCAGACCGATTGCTGGCTGGCTAGCTGTTCGGCATGTGCCTGCAATGCCGACATATCCAGCCCCAGCCGTTGTTGGTCGGCCGGGCGAATCACCGACAAGGGCGCCACTACCGGGCAACGATTGATGTGCAGCAACTTCAGCGGAACCGGCAATTGTCCATCAGGCATTTCCTCACGCCGTTGGTACAAACGCTCACGCAATGTTTCGGCACTTTCATGCAACAGCGGTGCGCTCTGCTGGCCCAAGTCGCAAACAATCAGGGCATTACGGTTACGCGGGTGCCACGCCAGCGGCAAGACAACACCGATGTAACTGCGTTGTGCAGAGAAACGCCCGGACACATGTACCAGAGGCTGTAACAAACGAATCTGGTCCATTACTTTGTGTTTGCTGCGCAACTGGAACAGCCAGTCATACAAATTAGGCTGCCGGTCGCGGATCAGGCGTGCCAAAGCGATAGTGGCCCGTACGTCGGAAAGTGCCTCGTGGGCATGCCCGTGCTCCAGGCCGTTGGCCTTGCTCAGCAGTTCCAGGCGCAGGCTGGTGCGGCCATCCTGTTGCGGCCAGACGATGCCTTCGGGGCGCAGGGCGTAGGCGGTGCGCACGATGTCGATCAGGTCCCAGCGGCTGTTGCCGCCCTGCCATTCACGCCCGTAGGGGTCGAAAAAGTTGCGATACAAACTGTAACGGGTCACTTCATCGTCGAAGCGCAGCGTGTTGTAGCCCGCGCCGCACGTACCTGGGCGAGCCAGTTCGGCATGCACGCGGGTCATGAACTCGGCTTCGCACAGCCCGTGGCTGGCCAATTGTTGCGGGGTAATGCCGGTCACCAGGCACGCAGCCGGGTGCGGCAGAATATCGTCGCTTGGGCGGCAATACAGGTTGACCGGTGCCTCGATCTCGTTGAGGTCGAAGTCGGTGCGCACACCGGCCATCTGCAACGGGCGGTCGTTGCGCGGGTTGATACCGGTGGTTTCGTAGTCGTGCCAGAAAATGCTGGAGCTCACGGGGTCGTCCTGTAACTAGGTCGACCAGAGTCTAGCGGCCCACGGCGGGCCGCGGCCAGCATTCACGCAGATGCGTTGGCGGGGTTGAAGCTGAAAAAGTCCCGCAGCGAACGCACGAACGCGTCGTATTCGGGCGGTGCCTGCAACAGCATGAAGCCTGCATCGTAATGCCCGGGGGTCTCGTCTTCACGGCACCACAGGCAACTGGCAGTCAGGTTGATGAACTGCACCCCGCCGCCGGCCAGCGGCACGCGCAGTTGCAGCTCGAAGTCGGGGCCAACCAGCATGGGCAGGTGGCTGATAACCATCAGCCCGTCTTCCGAGGCATTGCCCAGCAAGCCGATCTGCTGGTCGGTAAACCGGTTGAATACCTTCAGCACACAAGGCAGTTGATGACGTTCTATATGGCGTTCTACAAACATGGGATAAGCGCGATCCTGTACCTGGAGCCAGGAATACACGGAACTGGCAGTAATGATGACTACTTGATATGAAGACTAGCGCAGCCCGGTGCGTGATTTCCATGAAATCATCAACACCTTGGGATTAACGCCAAGGTGTTGCGTTGACCGGGTTGGCGACCGCCGCTTCGTTACCGCGCAGATGGCCGAGTTTTTCAAGGGTCTGCAGGCGTGCCTGGGCGCGGTAGCTGTACTCGTTGCGCGGGTACTGCTGGAGCATGAACTGGTAGGTCTGCGCCGCGTCGACGTACAGCTTCTGGCGTTCCAGGCATTGGCCACGCAGCAGCGAGACCTCAGGGTGGATGAACGGCCGCGAGCGGCTGGTGCGGTCGACCTGCGACAGCTCCAGCATGACCCGCGAGCAGTCACCGCGGTCGTAGGCGCGGTAGGCGTTGTTCAGATGGTGGTCCATGGACCAGCGGGTACAGCCGACGACACTGGCCGCCATGGTCAAAACGATCAGGGTGCGCATGGGAATTCTCCTTGGATACCAGGTGTATCGGCGCCTTTCGCGAATTCTCCAGCGGCGCGGTGAAAGCTGCAAGTTTCAAGCTGCAAGCTGCAAGACTCCAAGCCGCTGCCATCTGCTTGTAGCGTGAAGCTCGTAGCTTGCAGCTCAAAGCGTGCATCCGACTGCTGATTCTGCGCCCACGTAGTGCAACGGAACAATGACTACAGCGAGATTCAGGAGTAGCCTTTCGCTGCGCTTCACTATAGGAGTCTGTGCATGACCATCCGCCGTACCAAAATCGTTGCCACCCTTGGCCCCGCCAGCAATTCGCCGGAAGTGATCGAACAGCTGATCCTTGCGGGTCTCGACGTGGCACGTCTGAACTTCTCCCACGGCACGCCGGACGAGCACAAGGCCCGTGCCCGCCTGATCCGCGAGATCGCCGCCAAGAATGGCCGCCACGTCGCGCTGCTGGGCGACCTGCAGGGTCCGAAGATCCGCATCGCCAAGTTCAGCAACAAGCGCATCGAACTGAAAATCGGTGACACCTTCACCTTCTCCACCGCCCACCCGCTCACCGAAGGCAACCAGGATATCGTCGGTATCGATTATCCCGACCTGGTCAAGGACTGCGGTGTTGGCGACGAGCTGCTGCTCGACGACGGCCGCGTGGTCATGCGCGTTGAAACGGCCACCAGCGATGCCCTGCACTGCGTCGTGCTGGTCGGCGGCCCGCTGTCCGACCACAAAGGCATCAACCGCAAAGGTGGCGGCCTGACCGCACCGGCCCTGACCGAGAAAGACAAGGCCGACATCAAGCTGGCAGCCGAAATGGACCTGGACTACCTGGCCGTTTCCTTCCCGCGTGATGCCAAGGACATGGAATACGCCCGCAAGCTGCGTGACGAGTCCGGCGGCAGCGCCTGGCTGGTGGCCAAGATCGAACGCGCCGAAGCGGTTGCCGACGACGAAACCCTCGACGCGCTGATCGCCGCTTCCGACGCAGTCATGGTTGCCCGTGGCGACCTCGGCGTGGAAATCGGTGACGCCGAGCTGATCGGTATCCAGAAAAAGATCATCCAGCACGCTCGCCGCAACAATAAAGCGGTAATCGTGGCGACCCAGATGATGGAGTCGATGATCCAGAACCCGATGCCGACCCGCGCTGAAGTGTCGGACGTTGCCAACGCCGTGCTCGACAACACCGATGCGGTGATGCTGTCGGCGGAAAGTGCTGCTGGCCTCTACCCGATCGAAGCCGTACAGGCCATGGCGCGCATCTGCCAGGGCGCTGAAAAGCACCCGACCAACCAGAAGTCCAGCCACCGCCTGCACACCACCTTCGAGCGTTGCGACGAGAGCATCGCCCTGGCCGCGATGTACACCGCCAACCACTTCCCCGGCGTCAAGGCGATCATCGCCCTTACCGAAAGTGGCTACACCCCGCTGATCATGTCGCGCCTGCGTTCGCACGTGCCGATCTTCGCCCTGTCGCCGCACCGCGCTACCCAAGCCCGTGCATCGATGTTCCGTGGCGTCTATCCAATCGCCTTCGACCCGGCTTCGCTGCCGGCCGACAAGGTCAGCCAGGCGGCTGTGGACGAACTGCTCAAGCGCGGCCTGGTGCAACAGGGCGACTGGGTCATCCTGACCAAGGGCGACAGCTACCACACCATTGGTGGCACCAACGGCATGAAGATCCTGCACGTCGGTGATCCGCTGGTCGGTTGATTAGTCGGTAGCACAAATCGCGGGGCAAGCCCGCTCCCACAACGACTGTCTACAGCGTGTGGGGGCGGGCTTGCCCCGCGATCGTTACAGGGCCTCAAGCATGCTCGGCAAACACATCCGCCAGCACCTGATTACGCGGCACCCCGGCAATGAACAGGCGCCGGGCGAAGCGCTCGACCGTGCTCGGCGCACCGCACAGCAAAGCCATGGTCTGGCGCGACGCAAGTTTCAGCCCGGCCAGCGCGTCATCCAACTGCTCAGCCAGCACCAGTTCAACCTTGACCCCCGCCATCGCCTCTAAAGCCTCAGCCAGGTAATGCCCGGCACGGGTGTGCGCCACGTGCATCACCCTGATTTCCCCTTGATGGCCCTGACGCAAGGCCTCGCGCAAAATGCCCCACAATGGCGCCAGGCCCGTGCCGGCTGCCAGCAGCCACAGTGGCCGCGCCTGCCAGTCGGGGTCGTAGTGCAAGGCGCCACCGCGCAGCTCGCCAAGGCGCAGTTCGGCGCCAAGGTGCAGGTGGCGGGCGCGGTCGCTGAAGGCGCCGGGGCGGGCGCAGTCCAGGTGGAACTCCAGCAGTTCATCGTCTCCGGGCATGCTGGCCAGTGAATACGGGCGGGCCACGTCGGCGCACCATAGCACCAGGTGCTGGCCCGCCTGATAACGCAGTGCGCGCCCCGGGCGCAAGCGCAAGCGCAGGATATCGCCGAACCAGTCAAGCCCGGCGACCGTGGCCGGCAGGCCATCTTGCAGAGGGTCGAACAACGCCAGTTGCAGGTCCCCCGTCACCGAGCACTGGCAGGCCAGCCGCCAGCCCTGCTCGCGCTGCGCGGCGCTCAGGGCCTCGGGGCGGGCGTCGTCAGGCAGGCCGTCAAGGCAGCGCACCAGGCACGCATGGCAACTGCCGGCGCGGCAGCTGTAGGGCACGGCGCAACCTGCGCCATTGAGCACATCGAGCAGGTTGCTGCCAGGCGGCACGGTAAAACAGCGCTCGCCCACGCGTAGTTCGGGCATTCAGGGGACTCCAGTGACTGATGTGCCTGGGGCCCGCCGCGCGGGCCATCGCAGGCTGTCGCCAGCTCCCACAGAGAATTTGCCCAGCCTCGATATTGTGGGTTGACCCAGGCTCTGTGGGAGCTGGCGCCAGCCTGCGATGGCGCGCGTAGCGGGCCCTTGCATTCTAACGCTACCAGCAAAAAGGATGCCCACCCACCTGCCGACCTTGGTCCCGCGCCGCCGCAGGTGTTTCAGCTGCGGGCCTGCGGTATACTGCCGCGCCTTTTTGCGCCGGCCTGACCAGCCGACGCCTTGCCAGGCATTGCCGACATACCGGTGTGCGTTGTCGGTATGCCTTTACGAATGTTCCCGTCTTTAAGAGGAGCGCGCTGCATGACCGTGATCAAGCAAGACGACCTGATTCAGAGCGTCGCCGACGCCCTGCAATTCATTTCGTACTACCACCCCGTCGACTTCATCCAGGCGATGCACGAAGCCTACCTGCGTGAAGAATCGCCTGCCGCGCGTGACTCGATCGCCCAGATCCTGATCAACTCGCGCATGTGCGCCACCGGCCACCGCCCGATCTGCCAGGACACCGGCATCGTCACCGTGTTCATCCGCGTCGGTATGGACGTGCGTTGGGACGGCGCCACCATGAGTGTCGACGACATGATCAACGAAGGTGTGCGTCGCGCCTACAACCTGCCCGAGAACGTCCTGCGCGCCTCGATCCTGGCCGACCCGGCCGGTGCCCGCAAGAACACCAAGGACAACACCCCGGCCGTCATCCACTACTCCATCGTGCCCGGCGACAAGGTCGAGGTCGATGTCGCAGCCAAAGGCGGCGGCTCGGAGAACAAGTCGAAGATGGCCATGCTCAACCCGTCCGACTCGATCGTCGACTGGGTATTGAAGACCGTGCCGACCATGGGCGCTGGCTGGTGCCCGCCTGGCATGCTGGGCATCGGTATCGGCGGCACCGCTGAAAAAGCGGCGGTCATGGCCAAGGAAGTGCTCATGGAGTCCATCGACATCCATGAACTCAAAGCCCGTGGCCCGCAAAACCGCCTCGAAGAGATCCGCCTGGAGCTGTTCGAGAAGGTCAACCAGCTGGGCATCGGCGCCCAGGGTCTGGGCGGCCTGACCACCGTGCTCGACGTCAAGATCATGGACTACCCGACCCACGCCGCTTCGCTGCCGGTGTGCATGATCCCCAACTGCGCCGCCACCCGTCACGCCCACTTCGTGCTCGACGGCAACGGCCCGGCCGAACTTGAAGCGCCGTCGCTGGACGCCTACCCGGAAATCGTCTGGGAAGCAGGCCCGAGCGCACGTCGCGTCAACCTCGACGACATCACCCCGGAAGAAGTCGCCAGCTGGAAGCCAGGCGAGACCATCCTGCTCAACGGCAAGATGCTCACCGGCCGTGATGCGGCGCACAAGCGCATGGTCGAGATGCTCAACCGTGGCGAAGAGCTGCCGGTAGACCTCAAAGGCCGCTTCATCTACTACGTCGGCCCAGTCGACCCGGTGGGTGACGAAGTGGTAGGCCCAGCCGGCCCGACCACCGCCACGCGCATGGACAAGTTCACCCGCCAGATCCTCGAGCAAACCGGCCTGCTGGGCATGATCGGCAAGTCCGAGCGCGGCCCGACCGCCATCGAGGCGATCAAGGACAACAAGGCTGTTTACCTGATGGCCGTTGGCGGCGCTGCCTACCTGGTGGCCCAGGCCATCCGCAAGTCGAAGGTCCTGGCCTTTGCCGAGCTGGGCATGGAAGCGGTCTACGAGTTCGACGTCAAGGACATGCCGGTGACCGTTGCGGTCGACAGCAACGGTGAGTCGGTGCACATCACCGGCCCGGCGCTTTGGCAGGGCAAGATTGCCCAAAGCCTGGCGGTGGAAGTCAAGTAAGCCCGCCGTCCAGCCCCGAAAACCGCTCCCAGTGAGCGGTTTTTTTTCGCCTGCCGCTGGCCACTGCATAACTATCTATGCCCTGAACCCGGCCCCCAGGCGATTAACTCGGGCACTTCCACGACAGAGGAAGTACCTATGAGCAATACCATCAAAGTCAACCAGTGGCTGAGCCGCCTGCGCCTGGACATTACCTCCAGCTCCAACCGGGTTTTCGCCAACGGCCGTCAGCAAGTTGAGATTACCGTCACTGTCGAGCCGCGCGACGGCGAAGAGGTGGACGAAAACGCCATCGCGTCGATCGAATTGTTCATCTTCGATGACAACGCCAATGAACTCCAGCCAGATGGGGAATTGCACGTGGACAGCGAGCGCGACCCGCGCTTCGAATACTACGCAGCCAGTGGCGGCGCCCCCAGCCCGCTGATGAACTCCTCGCAAAGGACCGCGCGCCGCCGCTTCTATCTCAGTTCGACGCTACCTGGAGGCTCACTCACCACCATATATGCCGGGATCAGGAAGGACACGGACAATCACTTCATGACGAATACAGGGCCGTTCCAGTCATCGGTGGTGATCGAGTCGATCACCCCGCTGCGACACCCGGAAGCGGCGTTCAAGCTGGACATGCAAGAGCGGGTCAGTTTCAGGACAGCCACCGGCAAGATGCGCGACGCGGAAACGAACTGCGATGTCGGCTACTTCGGTTTCAGGGACCCCAACAATAGCATCGTCGAATCCATCCCCCACGCCGTGCCATCTGGCGAACCCTTCTACACGCGCAATAACTGGGATCACGTGATCTTTTCCTTTGAGCTGATCAACGATTACAGCCAGATCTGCCAGGTCACCACCTATGCCGAAGGCGCGCCGATGGATATCAACTACAACGGCAGACGCTTCACTCCGCGGGCCGGCAACATGGCGGTGTGCGTGTACCACCAGCGGTTCTACGACGCATGGTCCAACTCCATCAATGAAGACAAGAGCCTGTGGACGGTGGTCGACCGGCATGGCAACGAACAGGACATCGAGTTCTTCACCGAGGATTCCGGCCGAATCATCAAGTTCAGGGCCAACTGAAACCGCCGGTGACGCACGCAGCGCCCCGCCCGGGGTGCTGTCCGACGATTGTCCACAAGGATCATCCGCATGTCCGAGATACATACCCAAGCGAGCAACTTTCTTGATTTCGTGAAGACCGGGGTGGATCACCGCACCGGCCAATTCACCTTGGCCATCGCGCTCCCCATGCCACCGGCCAACCAACTGTGCGGGCCTTCGCTGACGCTGAGCCTGGCCTTCAGCACGCTGAGTTCGATGAGCAACCGGGGCTACGGTTTCGGCTGGAACCTGGCGCTCAGCGAAATCGATCTGAGCCAGGACAATCCACGCATCAGCCTGGGCTCGGGCGAGCAGTTCGCCATCGACCTCAACGCCTCCACGCTGTCCGGCGAAGGCCAACTGGCCCTGCCAGACCAGAAGCTCAAGACGTTCATCGTCACCCATCAGGCCGATGGCGACATCCGGGTCGATCGCAAGTCCGGTGAGAGCGAGATCCTGCACCCTGCGAGCCCGGACAGCGCCCGCTACCTGCTGGCGCAATTACGCTCGGCTGAGGGTCGCTCGCTGTACTTCGACTGGGCGCCGTTTGGCAACGATGGTTTCATACTGGAGCAGGTGCGTGACGAGCAGGATACCTTGCTGGCAATCGACGTCGGCGCCAGCACGGTGAAAATCAACCTGCGTCCCGGCCACGCCGAAGCCACTTCGCTGACGCTGCTGCTGAGCAATGACCGCCTGAACAGCATCCAGTTGCCCAACGTACCGCAGCCATTCGACATCGAGTACGGCACGCACCCTGTGGCTGGTGACGCACAGCTGCTGTTACCGACTGTAATCAACGGGCCGCTCGGAGGCCGTGACACCGTCCACTGGTCCGACGCTGACAACGGCCACAAACTGCCAGATGATGCACCGCTCAAGCGCCTACCACGGGTGCTTTCGTGGACGCATGTCAGCGCCGGCAAACACAACGAGATCAACCGCGGCTATGCGTGGATCGGCGAGCACAACTTCCTCGGCTATGGCAGCGACCAGGCGTTCGAGTGGAAGAGCGGACGCGACAACCTTTACCAGGTCAACGCCCAATACCAGTATGAGGTCGTCGAGACGCTCAGCGACGGGGCCGGCCAGGCGCTGGGCAGCGTGCATCGTGTGTGGAATCGCTTCCACCTGCTGATCAGCGAAACCAGCCGCAACCAGGCCTGCGAAACCATCAAGCAGACCCACTACGGCGTCGACCCTGCGCTCACCTGGGAACAGCAACCGGCCTGGTGCCAATTGCCCCATGAGACCATCACCACCTACGTCGATCACGCCAACGACAAGGCCAGCCGCAGCGAAACCACCCGCTACGCCTATGACGAATGGGGCAACGTCAGCGAAGTCACCCACCCAAGCGGGGTCAGGGAAACCTGCGAGTACTACCCTGCCGCCGGGGCCGAGGGCTGCCCGGCCGATGCGCTGGGCATGGTGCGCTACCTGCGCAGCAAAGTGGTGATCCCCGCCCCGGCCAGCGGCGATGCCCAGGCGCTGGCGACCCGCTACACCTACACCGCCCTGCCGTCGCTGATCGTAGGCGCGCCGGCCCTGAGCGTGGTTGCGTGCGAGGAAGGCGTGATCCACGCCAGCGGCGAGGTCTTCGAGCGCACCGAACAGACCTACATCACCACCCCCGGCCCCGCCTACGCGCGTGAAGACAAGGTGGTCACCACGCTCAACGACAAGGCCACGACCACCGACTACCACTACGAGGTCAAGGACGGCGCGCTGATCACCCAGACCACCATCACTGGCTTCGAAAACGACGATGAAAACCGCTCCAGCAGCAGCCGTGCGCAGTCGCTGACCAGCGGCCAGACGCTGTGGGAACTCAGCGCCAGCGGCGTATGCAGCCGTTACGAATACGACCTGCTGGGCCGAGTAGTGTGCTCCATTAGCTGTGCCGATAGCCCCTACCAAAGTGAACGCCGCGCCCACTATCACCTGGCCGACAACGTCGCGATCCAGGCGCTGGAAGGGCGCACTGACAATCCGGTGATGATCGAGGAGGTCGAGGTGACCGGGCAGCGCAAACGCCAGTGGCTGGATGGCGACGGCCGTGTAGTGCGCATCGAGGTCGAAGACCTGGACAATGCCCCCGGCGTGTTCCGCGAGGTGGCCCTTAGCGAATACGATGCGCTGGGTCGGGTCACGCGGCAAACCGCGATTGACTGGCTCGACGCCGACACCTCGCTGACGCAGACCAGCACCACCCACTACAGTGACTGGGGCCACAGCGAACGCACAGTCAGCCCGGACGGCGTGACCAGCCACACGCGCATGGACCCGGTTACCCTGCGCAGTGAGCAGTGGCAGAGCGCAGGAGAACTCACTGGGCCGCGCCAAGTGGTGCTGAGCAATGCCGCCGGCAACGCGCTCGAACAACAGGATTTCGACAGTGCCGGGCGCCTGGTACGCACCCTGAAACGGGTACGCGACGGCCTGGACCGGGTGATCGAAAACCGGGTCAAGGTCGACGGCATGGATGAAATCGTCACGCAGATGCGCTACGACCACTATGGCCGGGTGATCGAGAAACGCCTGCCGGACGGCACCACGATCAACTGGACGTTCGCAGCGCACAGCGACGACCACCATC
Source organism: Pseudomonas sp. SWRI51 (assembly GCF_014268825.1). Classification (NCBI taxonomy): domain Bacteria; kingdom Pseudomonadati; phylum Pseudomonadota; class Gammaproteobacteria; order Pseudomonadales; family Pseudomonadaceae; genus Pseudomonas; species Pseudomonas sp. SWRI51. The sequence goes on from NZ_JABWRG010000036.1 coordinate 42,865, forward strand.
CCGAAGCCCTGACCGTAACGGGAGGGGATCAATAATGGGCAGCGGAACATACACCTGCGGCCAGCAGACGTTCGATGGGCTTGGCCGTCAACGCTCGGTGCAGGTTGCCGGGCGCACGACCGGGTATCACTACCGCGCAGGGCAACTGCCACCTACGGCCAACAC
>NZ_JABWRG010000037.1:0-42749 GCF_014268825.1 Pseudomonas sp. SWRI51
CTGCGTAGCAGCCCCGGGATCTGAGCACCATGCAGAATCGCTGGGGCTGCTACGCAGCCCATCGCGACACGAGGCCGCTCCTACACTGACCGGGTAAACTGCATCGACCTCAGGCGTTGCCAGACAGCTTCAGGCGCGCTGCCTGGGTGAAATCGAGCATGCGCTGCAACGGTTTCACAGCCTTGGGGATCAGCGCCGGTTCGACGAAGATCTCGTTGCTGCCAGTGCGCAGGCAGTCGAGCACCCGCTCCAGGGTGTTCATCGCCATCCACGGGCAATGCGCGCAACTGCGGCATGCCGCGCCGTTACCGGCGGTGGGCGCTTCGACGAACTCCTTGTCCGGGCACAGCTGCTGCATCTTGTAGAAGATGCCGCGGTCGGTGGCGACGATGAAAGTCTTGTTCGGCAACGTCTGCGCAGCCTTGATCAACTGGCTGGTGGAACCCACCGCATCGGCCAGGTCGATCACCGCCTCCGGCGACTCCGGGTGCACCAGAATCGCTGCATCCGGGTACAGCGCCTTCATGTCCGCCAACTGGCGCGACTTGAACTCTTCGTGAACGATGCAGGCGCCATCCCACAGCAGCATGTCGGCGCCGGTCTTTTTCTGGATGTAACGGCCAAGGTGCTGGTCCGGGCCCCAGATGATGGTCTCGCCGTTGTCCATCAGGCTTTCGACGATTTCGAGCGCGCAGCTTGACGTTACCACCCAGTCGGCGCGGGCTTTTACCGCTGCCGAGGTATTGGCATACACCACCACGGTGCGCTCGGGGTGCTGGTCGCAGAACGCCGAGAAGGCCTCTACCGGGCAACCCAGGTCGAGCGAGCAGGTGGCCTCGAGCGTGGGCATCAGCACGCGTTTTTCCGGGGTGAGGATTTTCGAGGTTTCGCCCATGAAGCGCACGCCGGCTACCACCACGGTATCTGCGGCGTGGTTCTTGCCGAAGCGGGCCATTTCCAGCGAGTCGGACACGCAACCGCCGGTCTCCTCGGCCAAGGCTTGGATGATCGGGTCGCAATAGAAGTGTGCCACCAGTACCGCGTTCTGCTTTTTCAGCTCGGCAGCGATGGCCGCACGGTATTCGGCCTCTTGCGCGGGCGTCAGCGGCTGGGGCTGCTTGGCGTCGAGATGGGCCTGAACCAACAGGCGTTCGGAAATCTGGGTCATGATCGCTGGACCTGCGGGGCGCCGTGGCGCGTCAGTCGAGAGTATCACCCGGCCCTGGCAGATCGGCTAATGGCGCCGGACGGCCAGCCGGGGCGGGCCCTCGCGGCCCCTTCTGCGGGCGCGGATTATTATCGGACGGCGAAGGCTACAGGCAATCGAGGCGATGCAAAAGGGGTTTTTACGCCGGGCTGCCCAACGCAATCGCGGGGCCAGCCCACCCCCACGCTGCCCGGTATATCAGGCTTGCGTGCAAGCGCGCTGGCCCCGCGATTAAAGTGCCGCGCGGTGGATCAACCCTGCGGCTGCAACGCCGCTACCTGCGAGCTGATCATCATGGCGAATTCTTCAACGGTCATTTTCTTGCCATTGAAGTCGACCATGCCATCGGCGTACTGCAGGCTGGTCACCACGTCGTTGCCCTGCACGGTAGCCATGCCGCTCTGCACCGCCATCATGCCGACCATTTCACCAGCCTGGCTGGACTGCTGAGCAATGGCCTGGGCATCGGTTTCACCGGCCAACAGCGCTTGCAGCGTGGCCAGGTCGCCAATCATCGGCTTGGACAGGGTGAGCTTGCTGTGCATACGGCTGACCAATTGCTTGCCCAGCTGGTCAGGCGGCAGGTCGAAGGAGCTCGGGTTGGTGAAGTCCATTGCCAGGTTGAAGTGGCTCTCGCCGTTGGCCGTCTTGAACGCCAGTTTTTCCAGCGCGAACTGCGGCTTGCCAGCCAGCAGCTTCTGCACATCGGCTTGCACCTTGGCTTTTTCTTCTGCGCTCAAGTTCAGCTGAGGCAGGCCGTTGCCTTCGGCGGCAGCTTGCTGCATTTCTGGCAGCTTGGTCTGGTACCACTGCACCAGCGCCTGCATGGCCGGGATATCGATGGACTTCATGGTGAAGACCATCTCGCCGCTACCCACTTTGCGCCCGGCATAGGTGATGTCGCCGACCTTGTACTCCAGGCGGCCAGACAGTTTGTCCTCGGCGTCGCCTTCAGCGCTGTACAGGTTGTTCTGCTGCAGGTCCGTCATCAACAGCACGTCCTGGGTCAGGCCGCTGGTGATACGCGCCTCGGCCAGGGCCAGGTCGATGTTGCCGACGTAGATCATGTCATGGCTGGTCTGGCGCATCTTGCCGCCCAGCTTGAAGCCTTTGAGCTCGACCTTGGCCGGCACCTGCTGGGCATCGGCGAAGTTCAGCTCCAGGCTGCCCATATTGCCGTGCACCTCGGCGGCCTTGCCTTCACGGTCACCGCTGACCAGCAACTGCATGCCGGAGAAGTCCAGCACCTTGACGCCTTCCTCTTCGACCTTGACCGGCGCCAGGCGAATATCGCTGTCGACGCTGCCGGTGTAACCCAGGCTCACCTGCGCAGTAACCGGTGGCTTGTCGCCAGCGGCGGCGAACCAGTCGGCGGTGAAGTCGTCTTTTTCCAGCGCGCTGTTGCTGGTGGCCATGACCGGCATCAGCTTGAACGCCTTGACCCGCGACCATGGGAATGGCCCGTGTTCGATATTGTCGACCACGCCAACCTCGAAGTTGAGCGCTTCGGCTTCACCGAACGGGATGTCTTTGGCTTTGATGCGGTAATGGGCGGTGCTGGTAAAGAAGCGCTGCTCCAGCGAGGCCAGCTCGATGGTCATGCTGCCACCCGTGCCGGCCAGGGATTTTTTCAGCTCGGCGTTGCCGTCAGCGATCGAGCGCTCAAGCTCTGCCGGCAGTTGCTGGCCGGTGTACCAGGCGCCAGCGGTGGCGGCGATGGCGATGGCAACTGCCAGGCCGGAAAGGATGCCTACTGATTTCTTCATGAATGGGAACCGTTGCTGTCCATAAGGGGCGAATGCGCAGTGTTACGCGGGCGCCAAGAATATCCCATTGGATGGACCGGCTGCACGAGGCGAAGCGCAAGCAGGGTTGGCAATCAGGCAAAAAAACGGGGTTTCTTGCCTGGAACGCACCCATTGGCCTTAGCCGCACCTTGGATTGAAATACAGGCCGCGCATTCTCTGCACGATAGTGCTCATCGCCCTATTTACATACTGCAACAAGGTGGCAGAATGCCACAACTCTGCGTGACCGCTTTACGCCGCCCCGCTGCACCCCTTCCGCTGCCAGGGCACGAATGCCCTGGCCAATCCTGCAAGGAAATGGACATGAGCACTCTGGATCAATACACCTTCGGCAATGATGGCCAGAATATCGTCATCAAAGAAGGTGCTACGGTGAAGTACGAAGGCAGCGGCAGCCAGAGTGTTCAGCTCGATGGCGGTAGCGTGCAGATTATCCGCGAAAGCAACAACACCCTGGCCTCGGGCAACGTCGATGGGCCAGCCATGGCCGCACTGACCGCCAATGGCCAGGACGATGGCTATGCGCTGGTGTGGAGCTCTACTGACGCTACCTTCGAAGGCGTGGTAGTGGCGCGCTACAGCGCCAGCGGCGAGTTGTTGCAGCGTACCGAAATCGCCAGTGACGAGGTTGATGACCCGTCGGTTACGGTCTTGCCCAATGGGCAGTTCATCGTGGCCTGGACGTCGGAGAATGACGCAACTGACGTTTCTACCGTCTACACCCAGCTGTTTGCAGCTAACGGCAGCAAGGTCGGCAACCCGGTCAAAGTCGCCAGCGCCGGTTTCGAACTCGAAGACGCCACCGTCACAGTGCTGGGGTCGAACAAGTATATTGTCATGTGGGGCGAAACCCATGGCGACGACCGCACCCAGGACGATCTCTACTCCAATGTCAAAGCGGTGGTGTACACCAACGGCAAGGCCGGCGCGGTACAGACGCTGCTGACCGGCAACGCCCAGAAAGGTGAAGCCGACGACATGGCGTTGCATTCGGCGGGTGACGGTAACTACTGGCTGACCTACACCCTGCAGAAATACCAGTTCGATACCGACGGCCAGCAGGTAATGACCCCGACCACGCTGATGGCCACCAAGGTGACCGCCGATGGCAAGCCCATCGCTGGCACCACCGTGACCGTGCAGGAGGTGGTGCCTACCGGTACCGCCAACGCCGAGTACTTCCAGGTTGTGCCGACTTTTACCGGGTTTCTGGTTACCTGGGTCGACACCGGCAGTTCAGACCCCTCGCGCGTGATTCACGCCCAAGCCTATGAATCGAACTTCGAGCCGCGCGGCGACGCTTTCGAGGTGGGAAGCAGTGTCAACGGTTCTTCGGCCATCGCCCTCCCCGACGGCGCATACCTGCTAGCCTGGAACGTCTACGACCCAAATGGCGCCGATGTCTACGTACAACGCTTCAACTACAACGGCAGCGCCATGGATGAGACGCCGATTCTGGTCGGCAAGTCGGCCAGTGGCGAGCAGCTATGGGACGCCCCGACCGTATTGGTACGCGCCGACAACAGCATGGTCGTGAGCTGGTCGACCTCCACTGAGCCCGGCAACAGCGATGATAGTTTTTCTCAAGTCGTGCATGTGCAACATGTCAACGCGCAAGGCTTCCTGGTCGGTAATAGCACGATTACTGAAATCCGCGGTGACGAAGGCGACAACACCCTGCACTGGGTCGGCAGCGACGACGTCACCCTCGACGGCGGCGACGGCAACGACACCGCACAGCTGGACGGCAACCTGGCTGACTTCACCTTTGGCACCGACAAAGAAGGCAATGTCGCAGTCAAGGGCCAGCAGACCACCAGCTTGGAAAGCATCGAACAGATCCGCTTCGATGACGCCACCCTGACCCTCGACACCGGCCGCTTTACCAACGAAAGCGGCAGCACGATCACCATGGAGCCGGCCTCGACCAAACTGAGCGATGGTGGCTACGTGATCGTCTGGGAACAACTCGGCGACGTTGGCCAGCCTAGCGGCATCTGGCTGCAGCAGTACGACAAAGACCAGGACCTGGTTAAAAACGTCCTACTCGACGGCGCCAACGGCAGCAACCCGATCGTTACCGCCGACAAGGACGGTGGCTATCTGGTCGGCTGGACCGCCACCGATTACACCTTCACTGTCCAGGCCTACACCAATGCAGGTGTGGCCAATGGCACGCCGGTCACCATCCACACCCAAGACAGCGACAACCCCAGCGTGCGCGTCGAAGACGCCTCGATCACCGTGCTAAAGAACGGTACCTGGGTGTTTGCCTGGAACGAGGAGATGCGTGATTCGTGGGTGGACCAGCAGGGTAACAATCACTTCTCCGAAGGCGGTGAAGTGTTCATCCAACTGGTCAACCCGGTGACCCACGCGCTGATTGGCGAGCCCATTTCGGTCGATTCCGCCACCCGCGACAATTTCATCTACGCCGAAGAGCCGAGCGTGACCGCCCTGACCAATGGCGGCTTCGTGGTGGTCTGGGAGCGTGAAATCGACGCCACCGATGACGCCGATATCTACATGCAGCGCTATGACGACAGCGGCAAGGCCATCGGCGCGAATGTGCGCGTCAACACCACAACCGCAGGCAGGCAGACGGGCTCCGAGGTCGCGGTACTGGACGATACCAGCTACGTGGTGACCTGGGTCAGCACCAAGCTGGACAAGAACGAAAACGCCATCAGCGGCAATGTGTTCATGCAGCGCTACAGCGCCACCGGCGCCAAGCTGGGCGGCGAAACCCAGGTCAACACCGCAGGCACCGAGATCCAGGGCGAACCTGCAATCACCGCGCTCAAGGGCGGTGGCTACGTGATCAGCTGGGCCACCTCCGATGAAGCCCCGCACAGCGGCCCGGCCAACCTGTACGCGCAGGTGTTCGACAAGAACGGCGTCAAGGTCGGCAGCCAGTTGACCATCGCTTCGGACGCCAGCAACGACCTGTTCCCGGTGGTTGCAGCCACCGACGATGGCGGCTTCATCGTTACCTGGGAAGCGCTGTCGCCTACCCGCGATATCAACAACCGCAATACCTCCGGCGACATCTACAGCCAGCGCTTCGACGCCAATGGCAACTCCACCAAGCTGATCGGCGACAGCGGCGACAACACCATTACCTGGACTGGCGACAGCGCGGTGATTCTCAGCGGTGAGGATGGCGACGACCACCTGGTCGGCGGCAAAGGCAACGACACCCTGATCGGCGGTGCTGGCGATGACGTGCTCGACGGCGGTGCCGGTGCCGACACCCTGGCTGGCGGCACCGGCAACGACACCTACATCGTTGACAACATCAAGGACGTGATCATCGAGAACGAAGGCGAAGGGACCGACACCGTACAGTCGTCGATCACCTGGGCCTTGGGCGCCAACCTTGAGCACCTGACCCTGACCGGCAGCGCCGCAATCAACGGCACCGGCAACGCAGGCGACAATATCCTGATCGGCAACAGCGCCAGGAACGTGCTCACCGGCGGCGCCGGCAATGACACCCTCGACGGCGGCGCCGGCATCGATACCCTGATCGGCGGCACGGGCGATGACAACTATGTCGTCGACCTGCTGGTCAAGGGCACCGGCGCCAAGGCGACCGTGGCGCTGGAAGACACCATCACCGAGAAAGCCAACGAAGGCACCGACACCCTGACCCTGCGCATGGGCAGCGATGCCATCGCAGCGTTCGCCGGGACCGCCGCACTCACCCTGGCCGCCAATCTGGAAAACCTCGACGCCAGCCTGACCGGCGCGCTCAAGCTGAACCTGACCGGCAACGCGGCCAACAACACCCTCACCGGCAACGACGCGGACAACGTGCTCGACGGCAAAGCCGGCATCGATACCCTGATCGGCGGCAAAGGCAACGACACCTATGTGATCGACGACGCCCAGGAACTCGACCTGCTGGTAGAACACGCCGACGAAGGCATCGACACCCTGCAGATCACCTACCGCAACCTGTCGAAAACCACCGCGTTGCAGGTCGACCTGTCCCAGGCCTCGCTGCTGAACGTCGAGAACGTCACCGTTACTGGCACCGGCCTGTTCAACATCACCGGCAATGACGGCGACAACGTGCTGATCGGCAATGCCCTGCGCAACATCATCATTGCCGGCGAAGGCGACGACACACTCAACGGCAAGGGCGGCGGCGACCGCCTGGTCGGCGGCAATGGCAACGACACCTACTACGTCTACAGCGACAAGGACGAGGTGATCGAGGACAACGCCGAGGCCGGCGGCATCGACACCGTGCGCGTGGTGTCCTACGCCAAGAACAGCTACACCCTGGCCGACAACGTTGAAAACGCCATCGTCGACTCGGCCGCTGCCATCAACCTGACCGGCAACAGCCAGGACAACGTCCTGATGGGCAACGCCGCCGCCAACATCCTCGATGGCGGCCTTGGCGCCGACACCATGATTGGTGGCAAGGGCAACGACACCTATATCGTCGACAACGAAGGCGACGTGGTGGTCGAGCTGTTGAACGAAGGCATCGACACGGTCAAGTCGTCCATCGACTACGTCCTGGGCGATAACCTCGAAAACCTGATCCTGCTCGATGGCGCCAGCAACGGCACCGGCAACGACCTGAAAAACAGCATCACCGGCAACAGCGGCAACAACCGTCTGGACGGTGGCAAGGGCGTGGATATCCTGACTGGCGGCGCTGGCGACGACACCTATGTCGTCGACCTGCTGGTCAAGGGCACTGGCGCCAAGGCGACCGTGGCGCTTGAAGACACCATCGTCGAGAAAGCCGGCCAAGGCACCGACATTGTGGAACTGCGCCTGGACGCCAACAGCATCGCCAGCTTCACCGGCAGCGCCTCGATCACCCTGGGCGCCAACCTTGAGAACCTCGACGCTCGTCAGCTGGGCAACCTGTCGATTAATCTCACCGGCAACGCGGCCGATAACGAAATATGGGGCAGCGGTGGCAACAACGTGCTCAACGGCGGCGCTGGCAACGACACGCTGCATGCTGGGGACGGCGGCAACAATGTGCTGATCGGCGGCCTCGGTGCCGACACGATGTATGGCGGTTCGGGCAAGGACACCTTCAAGTTCAACGCCTTGACCGAGTTGGGCCTGGGTGACAAGCAGGATGTGATCCATGACTTCGGCACCGACGACACGCTCGATTTCTCGGCGCTCAAAGGTTACACCTTCAAGGGCACCGGGGCGTTCGACGGCGCCAAGCAGCTGCGTTACGAGGTCGATGGTGACGGCGGTATCACGGTGTATGGCAACAGCAACGCCAACACCGCGCCAGATTTCTCGATCAAGCTGGTCGGCGTTACCGAACTGCATGCCGATCAGTTGACGCTGTAAGGCATACTCGCCCCCTGCCCTGGCCTGCCAGGGCACCCTGCCAATGCCCATGCCTGCCTCGCAGCCATGGGCATTGGCCTGTTCGAACGTTCACTTTTTCACGCATCACCACCCGAATTTCAGGCACATACCCATGGCGACACCCACCCGAACCGAACTTGAGCAAGCGCTTGCCACCTGCAAGAACAGCTTCCTCTCGGTCGGCTTCTTCAGTTTCTTCGTCAACCTGCTGATGCTGGTGCCGTCGTTCTACATGCTGCAGGTGTACGACCGCGCAGTGGGGAGCGCCAGCGAATCGACCCTGTTGATGCTGACGCTGATCATGCTGCTGTTGATGGGCACCCTGGGCGCCCTTGAATGGGTACGCTCGCGCATCATGGTGCGCATCAGTACCCGGCTGGAAACCTTGCTGGGCAAGCGCCTGTTCGATGCAAGCTTTCGCCAGGCCCTGGACAGCGGCGGCATGAACGCTTCGGCGCAGCCGTTGAGCGACCTCAGCAGCCTGCGCCAGTTCTTGACCGGCAATGGCCTGTTCGCCTTCTTCGACACCCCGTGGATTCCGATCTACCTGGCCGTGATGTTCATGTTCCACCCCTGGTACGGCTGGATGGGCGTGATTTGCGCGCTGCTGCTGGGCCTGCTGGCCTGGTTCAACGAGCGCATGACCAAGGCGCCATTGCACAACGCCAACCGCGAGCACATGGCCGCCACCGCCTTTACCAACAAGAGCCTGCGCAATGCCGAGGTGGTGGAGTCGATGGGCATGTTGGGCGACCTGCGCCAGCGCTGGAGCGCGCGGGTGCACAAGGTGCTGAGCCTGCAGAGCGTGGCCAGCGACCGCGCCGGGGCCATCGCTTCGGTATCGCGCACCTTCCGGCAAATCGTGCAGTCGCTGGTACTGGGCCTGGGTGCTTACCTGACCATCAAGCATGAGATCAGCTCGGGGCTGATGATTGCAGGCTCAATCCTGCTGGGCCGGGCGCTGGCACCCATCGACCAGCTGATCGGGGTATGGAAGGGCTTTGTCGGCGCCCGTGGCCAGTATGCCCGCCTGCACGAACTGCTGGAGAAGATCGCCGCACAGCCCGAGCGCATGTCGTTGCCGGCGCCAGTGGGTGCAATCAGCGTCGAAGGCCTGTCGGTGGCCGCACCCGGCAGCCGCACGGCGCTGCTGCGCAACCTGAGCTTCAAGGTTGGCGCAGGCGAAACCGTCGGCATCATCGGCCCCAGCGGCGCGGGCAAATCGACCCTGGCCCGCGCCCTGTTGGGTATCTGGCCAGGCCTTGCCGGCACGGTTCGCCTGGACGGCGCCGATATCACCCAGTGGCGCCGCGAAGAGCTCGGCCCGCACTTGGGCTATCTGCCGCAGGATATCGAATTGTTCGAAGGCAGCATCAGCGAAAACATCGCCCGCTTTGCCAGTGTCGACGCCGCAGCCGTGGTGGAAGCGGCGCGCATGGCCGGGGTGCACGAGATGATCCTGCAACTGCCCCAAGGCTACGACACGCTGATCGGCGCCAACGGCGGCGGCCTGTCCGGTGGCCAGCGCCAGCGTGTGGGCCTGGCCCGCGCGCTGTACCGAAAACCGCGGCTGGTGGTGCTGGACGAACCAAACTCCAACCTGGACGAAACCGGCGAGCGGTTGCTGGCCGAGGCGCTGCTCAAACTCAAGCAGAGCGGCGCCACGGTGTTTGTCATCACCCACCGCTCCGGCGTGCTGGCCGCCGTCGATCGCCTGCTGGTGCTGAACCAGGGCGAGCTGAGCCTGTACGGCCCACGCGACAAGGTGCTCGCCCATCTACAGAACGCTGCAAACCCGCCCGCGCCGAATGCGCAGGCCATCGGTACCCCGCTATGAACCTGAACCTGCAAGCACCGGCCTCGGCGGATGACGCCGACGCCCCACTGCCGGTGGACGACCGCCCGACCCGGCGCATTGGCTACCTGATCGTGCTGGTGACCTTCGGCCTGTTTGGCGGCTGGGCCGCCCTCGCCCCGCTCGACAGCGCCGCCCTCGCCCCAGGCGTGGTCACAGTGAAAAGCTACCGCAAGACCGTGCAGCACCTCGAAGGCGGCATCGTGCGCGAATTGCGCGTGCATGACGGCGATCAGGTCAAGGCCGGCGATGTGCTGCTGGTGCTGGACAACACCCAGGCCCGCGCCGAAGCCGAGATGATCCGCAGCCAGCTGATCGCCGCACAGGCGCTGGAAGAGCGCCTGGTGGCCGAACGGGATGGCCTCGCCGCCCCTGCCCTGCAAGCACGGCTCAACGCCGACGACCCGCGGGTGCGTGAAGCCCGCGAAAGCGAAGCGCGAATCTTCCAGGCCCGTCGCGCTGCGCTGCTGGGCGAAATCAGCCTGCAAGAAAAGACCATGCAGCAGATCCGCGCGCAGATTGCCGGCAACAAAGCCGTGCGCGCCGAGAAAGAGCGCCTGTTGCCGGGCTACGACAGCGAAATCGCCAACCTCGACGACCTGCTCAAGCAAGGCTATGTCGACAGCCAGCGCCTGCAAGAGCGCCAGCGGGACCTGGGCAACATGAAGGCGCAACTGGCCGAACTGCACTCGGACGCCGCCCGCGCCGAACAGCAGATCGCCGAGGCGCAATTGAAAATCCTGCAACTGAACAAGGCTTTTGCCAGTGAGGTGGCTGGGCTTCTGGGCGAGACTCGCAACAAGGTCTACGACCTCAGTGAACGTCTGGGTGCCGTGCAGGACCGCGAGCAACGTACCCAGGTGCTGGCCCCCGAGGCGGGCATGGTGATGGGCATGACCGTACACACCCTGGGCGGGGTCATCAGCCCTGGCACCCCGCTGATGGATATCGTGCCGGCCAATGAAGAGCTGATCGTCGAGGCGCAGATCTCGCCCATGGACATCGACCGCATCAACGTCGGCACCTTGGCCAACATCCGCTTCAGCGCCTTCAAAAGCAGCACCACCCCGGTCATCGAAGGCCGCCTGGTGCAGGTTTCGGCTGACCGCCTGATCAACAAGGACACCGGCGCGCCGTACTACCTGGCGCGGGTTGCGGTGACCGACAACGGCCACAAGGCGCTGGGCCGCCTGGCACTGTTGCCGGGCATGCCGGCCGAAGTGCTGGTCAATACCGGCGCACGCACGCTGCTGCAGTATCTGATGCAGCCCGCCAGCAACGCCTTTGCCCGTTCGCTGATCGAGGAGTGACATGAAGTACTTGTTCATCCTCCTGCTGGGCTTGCCCGGCTTGGCAATGGCCAGCCCTGCGTCGACCGACCTATGGCAGTTGCAGCAAGAAGCCGCCAGCGCCGACCCCCGCGTGCTGCGCGCCCAGGCGGTAATCCGCAGTGGCGCGGGCCGCGAACGCGAGGCGCTGGGCCAGATGCTGCCGCAGATCAGTGCCACCGGTAGCATCAACCGCAGCCGCCGTGACGATGCGCTGAGCCGCACCGAATACAACGGCAAGCGCGTGGCCATGAGCATCAACCAGGCGATCTACGACCCCCAGGTGTGGCGCAGCTACCAGAAGTTCCAGCAACTGACCCGCCAGCGCACCTTCGAGGCCGAAGATACCAGTATCCAGGCCAGCATCGACCTGGCCGAACGCTACTTTGCGGTACTGGCCGCCGAAGACGAACTGCAGCTGGTGCGCGCCGAGCTCGAAGCCACCGAGAAAGACAGCAAGCGCCTGGATGCCATGCTCGCCTACCACATGGCCACCACCCAGGACTCGCAGGCGATGCGCGCCCGCGCAGACAACCTGATCGCCGATGAAATCGAGGCAAGCAACCGCGTGGCCGTGGCCCGCGAGGCGATTTCCGAGCTGGTCGGGCGTGATGTGCAGGAGCCGCTCAAGCGCATCGCGAGCAACGCCACCTACACCTTGCCGGCGCAGTCACGGGCGTACTGGGAAGAGACCGCGCTGCGTGAGAACCCGGGCATCAAAGCCCGCGAACGCAGCCTGGATGCCGCCCAAGCCGCTATCTCGGAGGCCAAGGCGGGCCACTTGCCGCGCCTTGGGCTGAGCCTGACCGCGCTACGCAGCGACATCGGCTATGAAGGCACGCTGACCCCGCGCTCGGACAACTATGTCGCCTCGCTGGACATGCAGGTGCCGCTGTACAGCGGTGGGTCCACCAGCGCACGGGTGGCAAGTTCGATGGGGGATCGGGATGCGGCCGAGCAGGAACTGGAAGCGTTGCGCCGGGAAGTCAAACGCGAAACGGCCACGGCGTTTCTGACCATGAACGCCGAGTTGCAACGCATCAAGGCGACGCGGGTGGCGGTGGAGTCGACGGCCAAGGCCACCGAGTCGTCCAAGGAAGTGTTCAAGCGCGGCATTACCACCAGCACTGACGTGCTGTACAACATCCGCGAAGAGTTTCGCGCACGGCGCGACTTGCAGCAGGCGCAGTACCGCTTCATCACCAGCCTGCTGACCCTGCACCGCTGGCGCGGGCAGTTGACCGACAGTGATATACGTCGGGCCAATGACTGGTTGGTTGAGCCCTGAAGCGGGGTTTGGCTTGGGCGCCATGGGGGCCGCCACGCGGCCCTTCGCGGGGCAAGCCCGCTCCTACACGTACCGCGTGATCATCTAGGAGCGGCCTTGTGCCGCGAACACCGGCGAAGCCGGTGCCCCGAAACAGCGATGCCAACTGTCAGGTGAGTGCCAGGAAGTCTGCCTGGGTCAGGCTCTTGACCCCAGTGAGTGCGATCTCGAAGCCTGGCTCCAGGCTGCCCTCCAAGGTGCCCTGCAGCACGCCTTGCACCAGTTTGACCTGGAAGGCGCCGGTGAAATCCGCACTGCTGTCGATCAACTGGAAGTTGCCGATGGCACTCAAATCGATCAAGTCTTCGCCGCTTTTGAAGTCGGTGATGGTGTCTCGGCCAGCAACACCTTTGCCCAACTGATCCAATGCATCAAAGCGGAACACATCGCTGCCACGCCCCCCGGTGAACACATTCTGGGCGCTGTTGCCGACGAGCACGTTGTCCAACGCGTTGCCGACCAGGTTCAGGCGCACACCCGCTGCCGTTGCGCTGACGTCGAGGTTCTCAAGGTTGGCGCCCAGGGAGATGGTCTTGCTCGCAAGCCCGGCGGTGCCGCCACGTACATGCAAGGTGTCGCTGCCCTGCCCGGCCAGTTCGACAACCTGGTCCTCCAGCGCGTTGGCCGCAGTCAGGTCAACGAAATAGCTGTCGTTCCCGTCCCCGCCGCGCAACGTGTCCACCCCCGCACCGCCGTCGAGGCGGTTATCGCCGTCGTTGCCGATGATGATGTTCTTCAGGCCATTGCCGGTGCCGTCGATGCCGCTGGAGCCTAGCAAAGTGAGGTTTTCAACGTTGGCACCCAAGGTGAAACTGACGTTGGCTTGAACCAGGTCGATACCTTCATTGAAACCTTCGACCACGGTGTCGCCAGCGCCGACCACGTAGGTATCGTTGCCTTTACCGCCCGCCAACTGGTTTGCCGCGCTGTTCTGCGAACCGTCGAGCAGGTTGGCCAAGGCGTTGCCGGTGGCATTGATGGTTGTACTGCCGGTGAGCACCACGTTCTCCAGCGTGGAATTCTGCAGGTCGAAGCTGATGCTGGAGATGACCGTGTCGACTCCTGCGCTGTCGATGATGACATCGCCAGTATCGTCCACGTAGTACGTGTCGTTACCGGCACCACCGTTCATGGTGTCCGCACCCGCGCCGCCGTTGAGCACATTTGCGGCAGCGTTGCCGGTCAGGATGTTGTCCAGGGCATTACCGTTGAGGTCAAAGGCTACCTTGTTGATCAAGGTGCCATTCTCGACGTTGGCGCCGAGGGTGTAGCTGCCTTTGGCCAGCGCGATGGCGATCTTGACCGTGTCGGTGCCCTGGTCGGCCAGCTCGACCACAGTGTCCGCAACGTTGTCGACGGTGTAGGTGTCGTTACCTTCACCGCCGAACATCTGGTCGACGCCAAGGCCGCCGTCAAGGGTATCGTTGCCCAAGCCACCGCGCAGGGTGTCATTGCCGGCCAGGCCCTGGATCACGTTATCGGCATCATTACCGATGATTTCGTTGTCGGCGGTGTTACCCGTGAGGTTCAGCAGCGCCGCGCCGGTTTGCTGCGCGTCGAGGTGCTCAAGGTTGGCGCCCAACACCTGCGTCACCAACTTGATGCCAGTGGTGCCGCCGGTAAGGCGCAGGGTATCGGTACCGGCCGCGGCAGCCTCGATGACGCGGTCTTGCAGCGCGTTGGTGGCGGTCAGGGCAACGATGTAGGTGTCGTCGTCAGCCCCACCCTGCAAGGTATCCACGCCCCCGGCGCCGTCCAGCACGTTGTCGCCACTGTTGCCGATGATGATGTTGGCCAAGTCGTTGCCAGTGCCATTGATATCGGCACTGCCGAGCAGGGTGAGGTTTTCGATGTTGGCGCCCAAGGTACGACTGAAGCTGGTCTGGACCAGGTCAACCCCTTCATTGAACGCCTCGACAGCGGTGTCATTGGCGCCCAGCAGGTAGGTGTCATTGCCCTTGCCACCGGTCAGCACGTTGGCTGCGCTGTTGCGGGTGCCATCTAGAATATTGGCCGCATCGTTGCCGCTGCCGTTGATCGCGGCGTTGCCGGTCAGGGTCAGGTTTTCAAGGCCTGCGGCGAGGGTGTAGGCGATGGACGACTCAACGGTGTCGATGCCTGCGCTGTCGATGATGCGGTCATCGGCATTGTCCACCACATAAGTATCGTTGCCTGCCCCACCGTCCATGGTATCGGCGCCCAGACCACCATCGAGGCGGTTGGCCGCAGCGTTGCCGATGAGGATGTTGTCCAGCCCGTTGCCAGTGAGGTCGTAGGCAACCCGGTTGGTGAGCGTGCCGTTTTCGATATTGGCGCCCAAGGCGTAGCTGCCGCTGGCGGCAATCGCGACCTTGACCGTATCGGTGCCTTCGTTGGCCAGCTCCTCGACCTGGTCGGCGATATTGTCCACCACATAGGTGTCGTTGCCTTGCCCGCCACGCATGAGGTCGGCACCCGCGCGCCCGTCGAGCAGGTCATTGCCGGCAAAACCCAGCAACGTGTCGTTGCCCGCACTGCCCAGCAACGTATCGTCGCCGTCGAGGACATAGGCGTAGGTTTCCAGCGTGTCGCCCTCGGTGAGGGCAAACTCTGCCAGCTCCGCCAGGCTCTTGTTCATACCGGTGACGGTATAGACGAGTGCGCCATTCATGCGGAATGTGCTGGTAGACACCACGCCGCTGACCATATCCCCGAAGTACACGAAGCGGCCGCCAAAGGTCTGGGTGTGAATGCCGTCGCTGATGACCATTGAGGTGCTGGTGGCCTGGGTGACATCCCAGCCCCAGTCCTGCGCGTCGAGAAAGCTGAAAGTGCGGGATAAGGTGATAGTGGCCATGTCGCGTCGCTCATTCCGTTGATAGGGGATCGGGCTGGCAGCACAGGGCTGCGACAAGGCCGATGAACCAGCAGACTAGTTGATCTTGCGGCGAGTAGGAACAACCCTTTTACAAGGTTTTTTGCCTGCAGCAATACCGAAAAGCGCGCACAAAAAAGCCCGCCATGAAGGCGGGCTCTTTCTTGTTGCGTATGGTGGGTCGTGTAGGATTCGAACCTACGACCAATTGGTTAAAAGCCAACTGCTCTACCAACTGAGCTAACGACCCGTTGGATGGCGCGTATATTACTGATTTCCCACAGGAAATCAACACCCTGTGGGAAATTTTTCAGTAGTAGCGCGTCGGGTCTGGTACGCCAGCCGCCTTGAAACCATCGGCGCGCAGGCGGCAGCTGTCGCACTTGCCACAGGCGCGGCCAGCATCGTCGGCCTGGTAGCACGACACCGTGAGGCTATAGTCAACGCCACGCGCCATGCCGGCTTGCACGATCTGCGCCTTGCTCAGGTTCTGCAGCGGCGCCTGGATGCGGAAGCCATTGCCTTCGACACCGGCTTTGGTGGCCAGGTTGGCCATGCGCTCGAACGCTTCAACGAACTCAGGCCGGCAGTCCGGGTAACCGGAGTAATCCACCGCGTTGACACCGATGAAGATATCGCGCGCTTCGAGTACTTCAGCCCAGCCCAGGGCCAACGACAGAAACACTGTGTTGCGCGCCGGTACATAAGTGACTGGGATGCCTTCAGCGGGTGCCTCCGGCACAGCGATGCTGCTGTCGGTCAGGGCCGAGCCGCCGATACCGTTGAGGTTCAGGCCAATCACCTTGTGCTCGACCACGCCCATCTCGCGGGCCACGCGCTCGGCCGCATCCAGCTCGGCGCGGTGGCGCTGGCCGTAATCGAAGCTCATGGTGTAGCAGGCGTAGCCGTCGGCCTGGGCCATGGCAACCACAGTGGCGGAATCAAGGCCACCGGACAGCAGAATTACCGCACGTTTGTCAGTCATGTCTTTTCCTCTCAACGGCCAGGTTCGTCGTTCCACAGAAGCTTGTGCAGCTGCATCTGGAAACGCACGGGCAGATTGTCGGCAACGATCCAGTCAGCCAGGTCAGTGGCGCTCACCTGTTGGTGGCTGGGCGAAAACAGCACTTCACCGGCGCGCTCGGCCAGGTTGTACTGGATCAACTTGGAAACTGCCCAGTCGTAGTCTTCGCGCGAACAGATGACGAACTTGACCTGATCGTTCCGGGTCAGCAGCTCGATGTTCTCGTAACGGTTGCGATGCGACTCCTGGGAACCTGGGGTTTTGAGGTCGACTACACGGCTCACCCGGGTATCGGTCGCCGAGATATCCAGCGCGCCGCTGGTCTCTAGCGATACCTCGTAACCTGCGTCGCACAGGCGCTCCAACAGCGGCACGGCGTTAGGCTGGGCCAGTGGCTCGCCACCAGTGACACAGACGTAACGCGGCTTGAAGCCGGCCACCTGTTCCAGGATGGAGTCGAGGGTACGAAGGGTGCCGCCGGTGAAGGCATAGGCACTGTCGCAGTACTGGCAGCGCAGGGGGCAACCGGTGAGGCGCACAAATACGGTGGGCAGCCCCGCCGTTCGTGTTTCACCCTGCAACGAGTAAAAGACTTCGGTGATGCGTAATGTGTCTTGCATGATCGCCTCGGGCGCGGCAGCTAAACAGGCTGCTCGCCTCTGTCAGGCACTGTCGCGGACTCGACATGGCGTTATCCGCAAAAGCGTGTGAAAAAAGGGCGGCAAGTGTAACGAAAAGCGCCTATTCAGTCCACAAGCACCGGGATCAGGAGCGGCCTTGTGTCGCGATGGGCTGTATCCACAACGAAAAAACCCGCGACAGGCGCGGGTTTGGTCTTGGCGGTACAGCTCAGAGCTTTTGCAGGTCGCGTTGCGCCAGTTGCGCGGCGGAAGTGCCGGGGTACTGGGTGACGACCTGTTGCAAGATACCTTTGACCTTGTCGGTGTGGCCAAGACGGCGTTCGACGTCGGCCAGCTTGTACAGCGAATCTGGCACTTTGCTGTGCTGCGGGTATTGCTGGCTGACCTTGGCAAAGGCTTGCCCTGCAGCTTGCAGGTCACCCTTGGCCAAATTGACTTCGCCAAGCCAGTACTGGGCATTGCCGGCGTACTGACTGTTGGGGTATTTGCGCAGGAAGGCATTGAACGCCTGGCTGGCCTTGTCGAAGTCTTTCTGTTTGATCTGGTCGAAAGCAGCATCGTAATAGAGCTTTTCTTTCGCCGGATCACCCGGCTCGCTGTTGGCGGCCGGTGGCTGCGCGGCGTTGGTGCCGGCGGCCGCACCTGTGGCTGCGCTGTTGGCGCCACCGGTGGAAGAATTGTCTGGAGTCGCGGGTGCAGGTGTACCGGTGCCGATTCGACGGTCCAGGTCCTGATAGCGCTCGAGGTTTTCCTGCTTCATGCGCGACACATCGTTTTGCAGCTCTTCGATGATGCCTTGCTGGCGGGAAATCTGGTCCTGCATCTGTTGCAGTTGCATGAACAGCTGGCCATTTGCAGAAGCAGGGGCCGAAGCCCCTGCTCCGGCATAGGCGCCGCTCGTGCCATAACCCGCAGGTGGCGAACCACCCGCGTTGTCATCTACTACGGGAACCGCAGCCCACGCCGAAAGCGGCAGGCTGAGTGCGAGGACGGTTACAGCACGACGGCACATACGCATAGGAACTTACTTACGCAGTTCTACGCGACGGTTTTGAGCCCAGGACTGCTCGTCGTTGCCGGTAGCAACTGGACGCTCTTCGCCGTAGGAAACCAGTTCCAGCTGAGCAGGGGAAACGCCCTGCAGAACCAGGTAACGCTGGACAGCCTTGGCACGACGCTCACCCAGAGCCATGTTGTACTCGCGGGTGCCGCGCTCGTCGGTGTTGCCTTCCAGGACAACACGGTTGCCGTTGGACTTCAGGTCCTTGGCGTGAACGTCCAGGGCGCGCATGGCTTCTGGCTTCAGATCCGAGCTGTCGTATTCGAAGTAGAAGGTGGTGATTGCGCGCAGGGCGGCTTCTTCGCTCAGGGAACCGTCGACAGCGCCGGTGTTTGCACCGTAGCCAGCGTTCGGATCAACAGCGCCTTCGCCAGCGTTATCGCCGCCTTTGGAGGAGCAACCTACAGCTACAGCCATGGCCAGAGCCAGCGCAGCGAATTTACCAAACTTCAGCATTTCCATCGTGAAACTCCTAATGAAACCCCAGTGTGTTAAGCAAAACGTATTACGCCGCAATCAGTTCAGGTAAGGGGACCAGGACGGTTCTCTGACTTCGCCTTGAGCGGTAGGAAGTGGGAGCCTCACGCGGCCATTAAGCGACACGAGCATCAAGACTCCCCGGCCCTGCTGGCGGGTGGCGTAGATTAGCATGGTGCCGTTGGGCGCAACAGTAGGAGACTCATCAAGACTGGTCTCAGAGAGAATCTTTACACTTCCGCGTTGCAGATCCTGGGCCGCCACCTTGAAGTTGGTGAAGCCTTGTTGGCGATGAATCATCACCAAGGTCTTTTCATCTGCCGACAGTTTAGGGTTGGCGTTGTAGTTACCGACGAAAGTTACGCGCTCGGCACCACCACCGCTGACCGACTGTTTATAGATCTGCGGTTTGCCGCCACGGTCGGAGGTGAAGTAAAGCGTGTTGCCATCCTTGCCCCAGAACGGTTCGGTGTTGATACCGGGGCCGGCAGTGACACGGCTGATCTGGCGCGAGGCGACATTCATTACATAGATGTCGGGGTTGCCATCCTTGGACAGCACGAACGCCAGGCGAGAGCCATCTGGCGACCACGCGGGTGCACCATTGAGGCCTTCGAAGTTAGTGATCTGCTCGCGGCGCCCAGTATCGATGTGTTGAACAAAGATGCGCGGACGCTTCTGCTCGAACGACACATAGGCGATACGCTTGCCATCCGGTGCAAAACGCGGCGACAGGATCGGCTCGCGCGATTGCAGCAGCGTTACAGCACGGGCACCGTCGTAGTCCGAACGTTGCAAGGTGTAACGGGTGTTGTTGGTCGAGAAACGTTCGGCAGTCACGTACAGCATGCGCGTGGAGAACGCACCCTTGATACCGGTGAGTTTCTCGAACGACTGGTCGGCAATGTAGTGCGACATGTCGCGCAGTTGGTCAACGCCGCCAGCGACGCTACCGGTCAGCACTTGCTGTTCGGTGGCAACGTTGAACAGCGCATAGGTGACCTGCAGGCGGCCGCCCGCTGGCACGATGCTACCCACCATCACGTACTGTGCACCCAGTGCTTTCCAGTCGCGGAAGATGACTTCGCTGGCCTGGCTTGGCTGGCTGATCATGTTCTGGCGCGGGATCGGCGCATAGTAACCGGAGTTACGCAGGTCGTTGCCGATAATGTCGGCCATGTCTTCGGGCAGCACGCTGCCGCCCTGCACACCGAATGGCACGACCGCGATAGGGGTTGCCCGGTCACTGCCACTGGTGACCAGGATGTTTTTTTCTTCCGCCATTGCCATGCCCGCTACGCAGCAGAGCAAGACCAGGAGTCCTCTCAGACGTTTAATCACAACGCTAGATCCTCAGGTGTAAATGTCATCTTGAACGAACGATACGGATTGAAATCGCTCGGCTTCAAGCCCTGCATCTCGGTCAACCGGCCAATGTTCTTCACTGCGGCCACTGCCGAGCTGTCGAACGGGCCGTCGCCGCTGGATTTGGCAACGCTCACATTGGTCACGGTGCCGTCCGGCAGCATGTTGATCTGCAGAACTACCGTCATACCCTTGCGCGCAGATGGCGGACGCGCCCAGCCTTCGGCTGCTCGCATGCGGATCAGGTCGTCGAAGTCGCCGGCTACCTGGTCACCCTGCTCATCGGCCAGCGCTTGCTGACGCTCGGTCGAATCGGACAACAGCTCGGCCAGGGCCTGGGCTTTCTTGTCTTCTGCCGACTTGCGTGCAGCTTCCTGTGCCTTTTTCTTCTGGGCGTCTGCAGCGGCCTTTTTCTTGGCCTCTTCAGCAGCTTTTTTCTTCGCATCCTCGGCCGCGGCTTTTTTCTTGGCGTCCTCGGCTGCTTTTTTCTTCGCGTCTTCGGCGGCTTTCTTCTTCGCCTCTTCCGCGGCTTGTTTCTTGGCTTCTTCGTCGGCTACTTTCTTGGCCTCTTCTTCAGCCTTCTTCTTGGCGATGTCAGCCTGCTGCTTTTTAGCTTCTTCGGCCTTTTTGGCTTCGGCGGCCTTTTTCTGCTCGGCAGCCTTGGCAGCGTCATCGGCTTTTTTGGCTTCGGCGGCTTCGCGAGCCTCTTCGGCCTTTTGAGCGGCATCGGCTTTCTTTTGTTCCGCAGCCTTCACGGCTTCCTGCTCGACCTTCTTCTGTTCAAGCTGCTCGACCTCGGTCTGGCGCGCTGCAGTCTTCTTGGCTTCCCCGGCAATCTTCTGATTGGTCTGGGTGGTCGCCTGACTCTTGGACTTGAGCTGATAGAGCGTAGCCTGAACGATGGGCTTGGAAGGCGGCAGTTCCGGCGTCATGGCGAAACTGACGAACAGCAGACCGAACACCAGCACATGCAGGCCAATGGCCCAGACACTGGGCCAGAAGAAGCTTTCCGAGGCGGATGGCTCTCGCTGTTGCATCAGGGCGCCTCGGTAATCAGGCCAACGTTACCGACACCAGCCTTCTGCAACCCGCCCATGGCGCCCATTACCGCACCGTAGTCGACGGACTTGTCGCCACGAATGAAGACTTGGGTCTGCTTGCCCTGGTCGCGACCGGCGGCGATGATTTTAGTCACCGCGGCCGTCATGTCCGGCAAGGTCATGGCCTTGTCCATCTGTTTGTCGGTATCGACTTCACTGCCGAGGTTCCAGAAGTAGGTCTTGTCGGCCTTGATCGAGATGGTGAGGATCTGGACGTTGTTATCCTGCGGCAAGGCTTCACTGGAAACCTTGGGCAGGTCCACCTTCACGCCCTGGTTGAGCATGGGGGCAGTCACCATGAAGATGACCAGCAGCACCAGCATCACGTCGATGTAGGGCACCACGTTCATCTCGGCGACCGGCTTGCGTTTTTGGCGAACTCGGGCCATGGGTTTCTACCTGATCACTCTTCGCTGGTGTGCACTTTACGGTGCAGGATCGCCTGGAACTCGTCGGCGAACGTGTAGTAACGGCCGATCAGCGTTTCACTGCGCGCGGCGAAACGGTTGTAGGCGATTACTGCAGGGATGGCTGCGAACAGGCCGATCGCGGTGGCGATCAGGGCCTCGGCAATACCCGGGGCCACGGTGGCCAAGGTCGCCTGCTGGGCACTGGCCAGGCCGCGGAACGAGTTCATGATGCCCCATACGGTACCGAACAGGCCGATGTACGGGCTGGTGGAACCGACAGTCGCCAGGAATGGCAGGCTCTGTTCGAGCTTTTCTTCCTCGCGGGAGATGGCCACGCGCATGGCTCGGCCAACGCCTTCCATGACCGCATCAGGGTCAACGCCCGGCTGCTGGCGCAGACGCGAGAACTCCTTGAAGCCGGCGCGGAATACCTGCTCTACGCCCGAATCCGGGTCTGGGTTGCTGCCCGCCTGGCGGTACAGCTTGGACAGGTCGATACCCGACCAGAAGCGCTCTTCGAAGGCTTCGAGGGCACGACGACCGGCGCGCAGCATGGTGCTGCGCTGGAAGATCATGATCCACGAAGTCACCGAAGCGGCCACCAGAGTCAACATGACCAACTGAACAACGACACTGGCATTGGCGACCAGGCTCCACATGGAGGTATGGTCGACGACGTTTGCTTCCACGCTTATTCTCCTGCGTTGGATTGAGTACCCGCGCCATCCGCCAGAAAGGCGTCCCGCAGTGCTGCGGGCATGGCTCGGGGTTTGAAAGTGTCGGCACGCACTGCGGCCACCAGAAACTGCCCTTCGCAGAGCAGCGTTTGATCTTTTGTACGCCAGACCTGCTGCACGAAGCGCAGGCTGGCACGGTTCAATTCGGTTACTTGCGCGGTGACCTGCAGCTCGTCATCCAGCCGCGCCGGCGCGTGGTAGCGCGCTTCGCTGGAATGAACGACGAACAAAAGGTTGTCCCCGGCCAGCTGCAACTGGGAAAACCCCAGGTGTCGCAGGCGTTCGGTACGCGCACGCTCCATGAACTTGAGGTAGTTGACGTAGTACACCACCCCGCCTGCGTCGGTGTCTTCGTAATAGACGCGACAGCGGTGTGCGAACGGTTCCAGCCCATTTTGCGCGCGCATACTCTAGTGCTTACTCCTGTACTTGCCAATCCGCCCCGGCAACTGTTTTTGCATCGATGGTGTCTTATTGCCAGCGGCGAACCTGCGTGCCTGCGGTAGGACCACGAAAACGCCGATTCGATCTGTCATTCATCGTCCTGCGCCGAATATTCCCCGCCCTCGCAGAAGCGCCCTGGAATGTTCAGGCCAAAGTGCAGGTAGGCATGACGGGTGACGACCCGGCCGCGCGGGGTGCGCATGATATAGCCCTGCTGAATGAGGTAGGGCTCAAGCACGTCCTCGATGGTGTGGCGCTCTTCGCTGATGGCCGCGGCCAGGTTGTCGACCCCCACCGGGCCGCCATCGAACTTCTCGATCATGGTCAGCAGCAGGCGGCGGTCGGAATGGTCAAAGCCGCGCTCGTCGACATCCAGCAGGTTCAGTGCCATATCGGCCACTGCCTTGGTGATATCGCCCTTGCCGCGCACCTCTGCGTAGTCACGCACACGGCGCAGCAGGCGGTTGGCGATACGTGGGGTGCCACGGGCACGGCGCGCAATCTCGAAGGCGCCTTTGTCTTCGATGGCAAGGCCCAGGATGCCCGCCGAACGGCTGACGATGGTGGCCAGGTCGCGGTCGCTATAGAACTCCAGGCGCTGGACGATACCGAAGCGGTCGCGCAACGGGTTGGTGAGCATGCCGGCACGGGTAGTGGCGCCAACCAAGGTAAACGGCGGCAGGTCGAGCTTGATCGAACGGGCCGCCGGGCCTTCGCCGATCATGATGTCGAGCTGGAAGTCTTCCATCGCCGGGTAGAGCACTTCTTCGACCACCGGGGAAAGCCGGTGAATCTCGTCGATGAACAGTACATCGTGGGGCTCAAGGTTGGTCAGCATGGCGGCCAGGTCGCCTGGGCGCTCAAGGATCGGGCCCGAGGTGCTTTTCACCGACACGCCCATTTCGTGGGCAATGATGTTGGCCAGGGTAGTTTTGCCCAAGCCCGGCGGGCCGAAGATCAAGGTGTGGTCGAGCGACTCGCTGCGACCCCGCGCCGCCTGGATGAACAACGCCATCTGCTCGCGGACCACCGGCTGGCCGATGTAGTCTTCCAGGCGCAGGGGGCGGATGGCCCGGTCCTGGACTTCTTCGCGGTCGCGGCCGGAGGCGGCGATCAGGCGGTCGGTCTCGATCACTTGGTAATCATCCCTTTGAGGCTGCGGCGGATCAGCTCTTCACTGCTGAGGTTGGCCTTGCCCTCGATGGCCGAAATGGCCTTGCTCGCCTCTTGAGGCTTGTACCCCAGCGAAACCAGGGCACTGACCGCATCGGCCTCGGCATTGGAAACGCCGGCCACCGGCAGCGGGCCATCAGACACCAGGGCGAACATCGAAGGCGAGGTTTCCCAGGCCTTGAAGCGGTCCTTGAGCTCGACCAGCAGCCGCTCGGCGGTCTTCTTGCCGACACCCGGCACACGCACCAGCGCCGAGGCATCCTGAGCCTGCACGCAGCGCACCAGTTCATCGGCTTCAAGGCCGGACATCAGGGCCAGCGCAAGCTTGGGGCCAACGCCATTAAGACGGATCAGCTCGCGGAACAGCTCACGCTCGCGCTTTTCGAAGAAGCCGTAGAGCAGATGGGCGTCTTCGCGCACGACAAGGTGGGTGTGCAGCGTGACGGTTTCGCCGAGCTTTGGCAGGCGATACAGCGTGGTCATGGGGACCTCGAGCTCATAGCCCAGACCGCCCACGTCAATAATCAGGTGCGGCGGCTGTTTCTCCGCCAGGGTGCCGCGCAAACGTCCAATCACGTTCCGATCCTTCCTCTCGGGTGCCGGCCGAAAACCGGTTCACCCTATCAGCAAATGTGCAGGGTGAATGTTTCACCCGGACAAAATGTGTATCAGCGCATGAAGCCGCTACAGACGCAAGCGCCCGCCGCGTCGCCGCGCCGTGCTCAGCCCATGGGGAATCAGGCTGGAGCGGGTATGGGCATGGCACAGGGCAATGGCCAGGGCGTCGGAAGCGTCGATCTGTGGTTTTTTGGTGAGTTTGAGCAGGTGCATGACCATCAGCATGACCTGTTCCTTGTTGGCCCCGCCGCTGCCGGCGACCGCCTGCTTGACCTGGCTGGCGGTGTATTCGGCGATTTCCAGGCCTGCCTCGGCGGCGGCGACGATGGCAGCGCCGCGGGCCTGGCCAAGCTTGAGCGCAGAGTCGGCATTGCGCGCCATGAACACCCGCTCGATGCCCATGGTCAC
The DNA here is from genome assembly GCF_014268825.1 of Pseudomonas sp. SWRI51. Classification (NCBI taxonomy): domain Bacteria; kingdom Pseudomonadati; phylum Pseudomonadota; class Gammaproteobacteria; order Pseudomonadales; family Pseudomonadaceae; genus Pseudomonas; species Pseudomonas sp. SWRI51. Next base: position 25,198 of record NZ_JABWRG010000037.1, read on the forward strand.
CGGGCCATGTTGACGGATGATTTCGCTTACGCCGCGAAAAACCACCAGCAAGCGGTCGTGCAGCTCGCCATCGCCGGTACGGATGCAACCTGAGGTGACGTACTCGCAGCCGCGCGCAGTATGGCGAACGACGCCGAAACCGGTGATGCGCGAGCCGGGGTCGATACCAAGAATCAGAGTCATAGCGCCTACGGATGTTTGGGGATTTTCCCGCTACTGCTCAGCCCAACGTTTCCATGATCTCGTCGGAGATCTGTGCATTGGAATAAACGTTCTGCACATCGTCCAGGTCTTCGAGCATGTCGATCAGTTTGAGCACCTTTTCAGCACCGTCCTGGTCCAGCTCGGCACTGGTGGTCGGCTGCATCACGATCTCGGCATCAGAAGCCTTGAAGCCGGCCTCCTCGAGCGCGTTGCGCACCGCATAAAAACTGTTGAACGAAGTAAACACCTCGAACGAGCCATCACCATTGGCAACCACGTCATCGGCATCGGCTTCCATGGCCGCTTCCATCAGCGCGTCCTCGTCGACCTGAAGCTCGGCGGCAAAGCTGATCTGGCCCTTGCGTTCGAATAGGTAGGCCACCGAACCGTCGGTACCGAGGTTGCCGCCGCACTTGGTGAACGCATGGCGCACGGCGGCCGCCGTACGGTTGCGGTTGTCGGTCATGGTCTCGACCATGATCGCCACGCCGCCTGGGCCGTAGCCCTCGTAGCTGAGCTCTTCGACGTTGTCGTTTTCGTTGGTACCCGCACCACGGGCAACCGCGCGATCAATGATGTCGCGGCTCATGTTGGCGCCCAGGGCCTTGTCCAGCGCCAGACGCAGGCGCGGGTTGGAGGCAGGGTCTGCACCACCTTGCTTGGCCGCGACGGTCAGTTCACGGATCCACTTGGTGAAGATCTTGCCTCGCTTGGCATCCTGGCGCTCTTTGCGGTGCTTGATGTTCGCCCACTTCGAATGACCGGCCATAACCACTCCAAATCCTTGAAACAGAAACAGGTTCCGCCCCGTAGGGCGGAACGCGATAAAACTGCGCGCAAGCGCGGGGCACCCCGTTGGCGAGGTGCCCGGGGCCGATTACTCGACCTTGGTCTGCTCGCGCAGACGGATGTGCAGCTCGCGCAGTGCCTTGGCATCGACCTGGCCTGGGGCCTGGGTCATCACGTCGGCGGCGCTTTGGGTTTTCGGGAAGGCGATCACTTCGCGGATCGACTGCGCGCCGGTCATCAGCATGACCAGACGGTCCAGGCCGAAGGCCAGGCCGCCGTGGGGCGGTGCACCGAACTTCAGGGCGTCGAGCAGGAAGCCGAACTTCTCTTGCTGCTCGTCAGCCTCGATACCCAGCAGGCGGAAGACCGCTTGCTGCATTTCCTTGCGGTGGATACGGATCGAACCGCCACCCAGCTCGGTGCCGTTGAGGACCATGTCGTAGGCACGCGACAGCGCGCCAGCCGGGTTGGCCTCAAGCTCTTCGGGCGAGCATTTCGGCGCGGTGAACGGGTGGTGCAGCGCGCTGAAGCTGCCGTCTTCGTTCTCTTCGAACATCGGGAAGTCGACAACCCACATCGGCGCCCACTTGCAGGTCAGCAGCTCAAGGTCGTGGCCCAGGCGAATACGCAGCGCACCCAGGGCTTCGCTGACGATCTTGGCCTTGTCGGCGCCGAAGAACACGATGTCGCCGTCTACGGCGCCAACGCGGTCGAGGATGACGTTGAGGTTGGCCTCAGGGATGTTCTTGACGATCGGCGACTGCAGGCCTTCAACACCTTTGGCACGCTCGTTGACCTTGATGTAGGCCAGGCCCTTGGCGCCGTAGATGCCGACGAACTTGGTGTACTCGTCGATCTTGCTGCGCGGCATGCTGGCAGCGCCAGGCACGCGCAGGGCGGTAACGCGGCACTTCGGATCGTTGGCAGGGCCGGCGAACACCTTGAAGTCGACGTCCTTGAGCTGGTCGGCAACGTCCACCAGTTCCAGCGGGATGCGCAGGTCCGGCTTGTCCGAACCGTAGCGGCGCATGGCCTCTTCATAGGTCATGTGCGGGAACTCACCGAACTCCAGGTCCAGGACTTCCTTGAACAGCTTGCGGATCATGCCTTCGGTCAGGCCCATGATCTCGGCTTCGTCGAGGAAGCTGGTCTCGATGTCGATCTGGGTGAATTCCGGCTGGCGGTCAGCACGCAGGTCTTCGTCGCGGAAGCACTTGGCGATCTGGTAGTAGCGGTCGAAGCCGGCGACCATCAGCAACTGCTTGAACAGCTGTGGCGACTGCGGCAAGGCAAAGAAGCTGCCTGCGTGGGTACGGCTAGGTACCAGGTAGTCGCGAGCGCCTTCAGGCGTTGCACGGGTCAGGATTGGCGTTTCGACGTCGAGGAAGCCGTTTTCGTCGAGGAAGCGACGGATGCTGCTGGTGATGCGCGAACGCAGACGCAGCTTGTCGGCCATTTCCGGGCGACGCAGGTCGATGAAGCGATAGCGCAGGCGGGTTTCTTCGCCAACGTCGGAGAACTCGTTCAGCGGGAACGGCGGGGTTTCGGCTTCGTTGAGTACGGTCAGCTCGTAGCCCAGCACTTCGATGCCACCGGAGGCCATGTTCGGGTTGACCGCGCCTTCAGGACGCAGGCGCACCTTGCCGGTGATCTGTACGACGTATTCGCTGCGCACGCGGTCGGCGTTGGCGAAGCTCTCGGCGCGATCCGGGTCGAACACGACCTGGGCCATGCCTTCGCGGTCACGGATATCGAGGAAGATCACCCCGCCGTGGTCGCGGCGACGATGGACCCAGCCGCAAAGGGTGACTTCCTGGCCGTCCAGGCTCTCGTTCAGTTGGCCGCAATAATGGCTGCGCATCATGATGGTGTTCGCTTCTCGTGATTCGTGTAGTCGGTGAAGGTCTCGCTTGCCAGGGGCAAACAGCGCAAGACCCGATCAGGGCAATTCAATTCAGTCGGCTTTGTCGCCGCCTGCCAGGTTCTTTTTCGCCCCGGTCTTGAAGTCGGTCTCGTACCAGCCGTTGCCACTCAGGCGAAAACCGGGGACAGACAGCAGTTTCTTCAATGCCGGCGCCTGGCAGGCCGGACAGTCGGTCAGCGCAGCGGCGCTGATTTTCTGCATGGCTTCAAACTGGTGCTCGCAGGATGCACATTGATAGTCGTAAAGGGGCATGGGTGTCTCTCGTCAACCACATCGCACGCTGCCCAACGCAGCAAAGAGCGGGATTATATATGGTTAACGGAAGCAGTGCAGCCCGCCCGGCGATCAGTGCATATCTGGAGCGTCCTGCAGCCAGGCCACGCAAATGACCCGTACCAGCCCGCTGAAATTCCTGACCCCGCCATGGCGCAGGTGCACTTCGCGATCCACATAGGACAACACCGCGCTTACCGAACAGCCATTGGCCTGCGCGATGCGCTCGAGAATCCGCCAATACACCACCTCCAGGCGCAGACAGGTAGCAAAGCCATTCAGGCGCACCGAGCGCGACACCGGCCCCGCCTGGTCCATGTCGAAATCCACCTTGAATGGGTCGAGTTCGGGCTTGCCTGCCCGCTGCCCCAGCTTCGCACCCCCACCCGCCACACGCACCACTTCGCCCATCGCCTCGCCCCCTGTCACGAAAAACCCGTTCGCCATGGCGAGCAGGTCAAGGGCGACCATCAAGCGCTGCAACAAAGCACCATCCCAGCAGCAAGGTTTTCCCTGCAAGCGAACGGGCCCGACACCTGCCACGGCGTCGGGCCCGTATTCAAAGCGCTGCAAGCGACTCAACCGGCAATTACTTCCCGTCGAGTAATACCCTCAGCATCCACGCGGTTTTTTCATGCACCTGCATGCGCTGGGTCAGCAGGTCGGCGGTAGGCTCGTCACTGACCTTTTCCACATCCGGGAAAATGCTGCGCGCCGTGCGCACCACCGCCTCCTGGCCCTGGACCAGTTGACGGATCATTTCGTCGGCATGCGGCACCCCTTCTTCTTCCTTGATGGACGAATGGCGGGCATAGAAAGCGTAGGAACCTGGCGCTGGGAAACCCAGGGCGCGGATGCGTTCGGCGATGGAATCCACGGCCAGGGCCAATTCGTTGTACTGCTCCTCGAACATCAAGTGCAGGGTGCGAAACGATGGACCGGTGACGTTCCAGTGAAAGTTGTGGGTTTTCAGATACAGCACATAAGTGTCGGACAAAAGACGCGACAGCCCATCGACGATGGCTTTGCGATCTTCTTCATTGATACCGATATCGATTGCCATGAAGTTCCCCTTTGCCAAGGCCTGAATAACCAAGCGGACGCGAACCACTGTAGCAAGAGTTGCCCGACTGTGCATGGCCGCTCGGGGCCGCGTGCGCGCCTGCGGTTTGAGAAGACTGCGCCTTTGCTGTTAAATAGGCAGGGTGCCACCCGTGCGGATTGTCAATGCCGGGTGCATAGGCTGGCTTGCCACGTTTTCGCGCTTCCGTTCACGCGCACCGTGCAGCCCGCTCATCCTGTGATTGGCCTTATCAATGTGAGCCTAACCAAATGTTCAAAATCGTCCATCTGGTGACGGGCGTGGCTGCCTTGCTGCTATCGCTCATTCCCAGCCTCAGAACCGACGCCACACCGTTGCTGCAACAACCCGAGGCCGTTTACCTGGCCTTGCTCGGCCTGCTGAACCTGCTGCTCGCCCCTGCCCTGCCGCTTTATTACCGAGGCATGCGCCAGCAACTGCAGCACACCGCCAGCGTCCTGCTGGTGGCTGCGGTAATTCTGCAGACCATCACCCTGCTCGCCCGCCCAGAGCTTGGCAATTTGCCTGCACTGGTCTGCGCAGCCCTGGCTACCGCCTTGCACCTGGCCGCAGGCCTGGCCCGCAGCCCTCGCCGGGCCCGCGCCAGCCAAGGCAGCACCACGGAGGCCGGCAACCGCGATACTGGCACGGTGAAGTGGTTCAACACCTCCAAGGGCTTTGGCTTCATCTCGCGCGATTCGGGTGACGATATCTTCGTGCACTTTCGCGCCATCCGCGGCGAAGGCCACCGGGTACTGGTCGAAGGCCAGCGCGTGGAGTTTTCGGTGATGCACCGCGACAAAGGCCTGCAGGCCGAAGACGTGGTCGCGGTTTCGCGCCGCTGACCACCACCCTCCACCACCTTTAATAATGAGGTGGTGGAGGCTCCTCTCCCCCGCCACCGTACTGGCCGACCATATCCTCGTAGCGCTTGATCAGCTCGGCAACCTGCAACTGCAAGCGGTCGATGATCTTGTTTTGCTCAAAGACCATGTCATTGAGTGCCTGAATGGTGTCGTCCTGAAACGCCTGCCGGGTTTCCAGCTCGACGATACGCAGCTCTAGCGACATACCTCAAACCCCCTTGAAACTTTCGCCAAGCAGCGCGGTGACACGCTGACGGATCGCATCGACTGCGCCCGGCTCATAGTCGCACGCGGCAACCTTGCCCCACACCGGCGCCGGCCAGGCAGCATCGCCATGGCGACGAACGATAACGTGCATGTGCAACTGGCTGACCATATTGCCCAGCGTGGCAACGTTCATCTTGTCGGCAGCGAAGGCATCCTTGAGCGCCTCGGCCAAGGCAGTGGTTTCTTCCCACAGCTGGCGCTGGTCCGCCTCGTCGAGGTCAAACAGCTCGCTCACATCAGCGCGGCGCGGCACCAGGATGAACCAGGGATAGTTGGCGTCCTTGCTCAGCAGCAGGCTGCACAGCGGCAGCTCACCCAACAGCACAGAGTCCTGTTGCAGACGCGGATCGAGGGTAAACATGACAAACCTCCTTAAACAGATGCCTCGCCCAAGGTGCGGGCGCAGGGCGCGCAGGATACCTTGCTTGGCCTGCCGTCACACCCGCACGGCACGCAATGAAGCACCCGCGCACCAAATTGGCCCACCCGTCACCCTGCAAACGATCGCTTGCGGTAACACCGCGCTACTTTTCGCACCACAATGAGGCCGATCGTCACCGCGACACCATCAACCGGTCACACAAAACAGGCAGGATCAACAAAGAGTGGTAACACCTTGACTTTCAAGGCAGCTCGCAACGACGGGGAGGTGGCACACCATCAGACATGCTCGACCCCGTGTTTACTGGGGTTTTGCGCCAGGTCGCCCCCAGCTTGTGAAAAATTCATCAAAGGAATGTGAATTTGAGCATGCTTGTTGCATTCCTCAAACGCCAAGTCGGCACGACACCTGCAAAGACAGGTGAACGCGACAAATGGACAACAGCGGCATCGGAATCACCAGGGAGTCTGCTCGCCCTACTTTGTGTTTATACATAAATGATGGGCGCGCGACAGCGCTGGCGTTGTACACCCCTGGTAACAAGGGGTGTGATTTGCGACAAGGAAATAGCCGTTAGCGACATGGCCATAAAGTTACCGAAAGGTTGTTTTTACCCGTATCGCCAAGAATAGTCAGCGTGATATAAATTTTCGCCGACATAAAAAGAAAGAGCTGCCCCTATAACTAAAACACTTGGGCGCAGCGGTACTCTTCCTAAAAACCAAAGGAGCAAATCACGATGCGCGTGATGAAGTGGAGCATGATCGCCCTGGCCGTTGCAGCAGGGACTTCGCAGTTCGCAGTCGCCTCTTCGCAAGACGAATCCAAAGGTTTCGTTGAAGACAGCAAACTCAACGTAAAAATGCGTAACCTGTACTTCAGCCGTGACTACCGCAACACCGAGTCGGCCGCTAACCGCGCCGCCGGCTTGCGTCACGACCAGCGTGAATGGGGCCAAGGCTTCATCGGCACCTTCGAATCCGGCTTCACCCAAGGCACCATCGGCGTCGGCGTCGACGCTATCGGCATGCTGGGCCTGAAACTGGACAGCGGCCGCGGCTACTCGGGCACCGGCCTGTTCCCTACCGGTTCGGATGGTCGCTCGCAGGATGATTACTCCAAAGGCGGCGCAGCAGTTAAGTTCCGCATGTCCGACACCGTACTGAAAGTCGGCGACCAGTTCACCGCACTGCCAGTCTTCGCCACCGACGACAGCCGTCTGCTGCCGGAAGTTGCCCAGGGCGCGTTGATCACCAGCAATGAAATCAAGGGCCTGACCCTGCATGCTGGTCGCTTCACCGGCCTGACCAACCAGGAAGAAACCAACCACGACAGCGCCCACCTGAAATCGGCGAACGTCGTCGGCGGTACCTACGCCATCACCGACACCCTGTCGAGCAGCCTGTACTACTCCAAGGTCGAAGACTACTGGCGCAAGTACTACGCCAACCTGAACTGGGCACTGCCACTGTCCGACAACCAGGGCATGGTGTTCGACTTCAACATCTATGACACCAAGAGCGAAGGCAGCGAAGCCCGCGCGTTCGATGGCGACAAGATCGACAGCCGTGCCTTCAGCCTGTCTGCCGCCTACAACATTGGCGCGCATACCTTCACCGTGGCTTATCAGAAGATGACCGGCGACGGCGGCTATGCCTATGGCGTGGACGGCGGCGGCAGCATCTTCCTGGCCAACTCCATCGCCCGTTCGGACTTCAACGCCGAAGACGAAAAATCCTGGCAAGTGCGCTACGACCTGAACTTCGCCGAGTACGGCGTGCCAGGCCTGAGCTTCATGACCCGCTACGTGCGTGGTACCGATGCCAACGTGGCCGGCACCAACAATGGCCAGGAATGGGAACGCGACGTCGACATCAAGTACGTCCTGCAGGAAGGCCCGGCCAAAGACCTGAGCTTCCGTGTCCGTCAGGCCACCTACCGCTCCTCGGACGCCGTGTACTCCAACTCCCTGGACGAACTGCGCCTGATCGTCGAGTACCCGCTGAGCATCCTGTAAGCTCTCGCCTACAGCGCTTTGCACCTGAAAAAGCCCGGCGAATGCCGGGCTTTTTCTTGGCTGACAGCAACGCACCACTGCTGCATTCTGTACGCTTTCGTTTCGCCCCCGTACAATGCGGGGTCATTTCACATTCAGGCAATCGACACGGCTCCCCATGCGCACCAGTCAATATTTGCTCGCCACCCAGAAAGAAACCCCGGCAGACGCCGTGGTCATCAGCCACCAGCTCATGCTGCGCGCCGGCATGATCCGTAAGCTGGCCTCCGGCCTGTACACCTGGCTGCCGATGGGCTTGCGGGTAATGCGCAAGGTCGAGGCCGTGGTCCGCGAAGAAATGAACGCAGCCGGCGCCCTCGAAGTGCTGATGCCGAGCATCCAGCCTGCAGAGCTGTGGCAGGAATCCGGCCGCTGGGAACAGTACGGCCCTGAGCTGCTGCGCTTGAAAGACCGCCACCAGCGCGAATTCTGCGTAGGCCCGACCCACGAAGAAGTGATCACCGACCTGGCCCGCAACGAGCTGTCCAGCTACAAACAGCTGCCGCTCAACATGTACCAGATCCAGACCAAGTTCCGTGACGAGATCCGTCCGCGCTTCGGCCTGATGCGTGGCCGCGAGTTCATCATGAAGGACGCCTACTCCTTCCATGCCGACCAGGCTTCCCTGCAAGAAACCTACGACCGCATGCACCAGGCCTACAGCAATATCTTCACCCGCCTGGGCCTGGACTTCCGCCCAGTGCAAGCCGACACCGGCTCCATCGGTGGTAGCTACTCCCACGAATTCCACGTACTCGCCTCCTCCGGCGAAGACGACGTGATCTTCAGCGACAGCTCCGACTACGCCGCCAACATCGAAAAGGCCGAAGCCATGCCACGCGAAAGCGTGCGCCCGGCACCGACCGAAGAGCTGCGCCTGGTCGACACGCCGAACGCCAAGACCATCGCGCAACTGGTCGAGAACTTCGGCCTGCCGATCGAGAAAACCGTCAAGACCCTGATCGTGCACGGCGCCGAAGAGGGCAAGCTGGTTGCCTTGATCGTGCGCGGCGACCACGAGCTCAACGAAATCAAGGCGACCAAGCTGGAACAGGTTGCCGACCCGCTGGTCATGGCCAGCGAAGCCGAACTGCGTGACGCCATTGGCGCCGGTGCCGGTTCGTTGGGCCCGCTGAACCTGCCGCTGGAATGCATCATCGACCGTTCGGTTGCCCTGATGAGCGACTTCGGCATCGGTGCCAACATCGACGACAAGCACTACTTCGGCGTGAACTGGGAGCGTGACCTTCCGGTTCCACAAGTGGCAGACCTGCGTAACGTGGTTGCCGGCGACCCGAGCCCAGATGGCCAGGGCACCCTGGTGATCAAGCGCGGCATCGAAGTGGGGCACATCTTCCAGCTCGGTACCAAGTACAGCGAAGCACTCAAGTGCCAGGTGCTGGGCGAAAACGGCAAGCCGGTGGTGCTGTCCATGGGCTGCTACGGTATCGGCGTCTCGCGCGTGGTAGCTGCGGCCATCGAGCAGAACCACGACGACAAGGGCATCATCTGGAACGACGCACTGGCGCCATTCCAGGTCGCCCTGGTGCCGCTGCGCTACGAAACCGAAGTGGTGCGTGAAGCCACCGACAAGCTGTACGCCGAACTGACCGCCGCAGGCTTCGAAGTACTGCTGGACGACCGCGACAAGAAGACCAGCCCCGGCATCAAGTTTGCCGACATGGAGCTGATCGGCATCCCGCACCGCATCGTCGTCAGCGACCGCGGTCTTGCCGACGGCAACCTGGAATACAAGCACCGCACCGAGTCGGACGCCCAGGCGCTGCCGCTCAACGAAGTGCTGACCTTCCTGCAGGCCCGCATCCGCCGCTGATAACCCGTTACGCGAGTGACCATGTCCAAGCGAAGTACCTACACCCTGGGGGGCGCCGCACTGTGCGGCGCCCTGCTCCTCAGCGGCTGCGCCAACCAGATGTCGCAGCGCAGCGACCATGAGGAGCGCGTCGAGCGCAAGCTGCTCGAACACACCCTGCAGATCGACGTCGGCGAGCCAAAGGTGATGGAGCTTGCGCAGCGGCGCGTGCGCGTTCACGAACAGAAGCGTTTCGAGGTCACCGAGTTCGAAGTGACCCGCCACTACGACCGCTACACCCCTTACCAACCCTGGCGGGAGATCTACGAGATCCCACTGGGCGCGGTCGCGGTGGTCGCAGGGGTAGGCGCCAATGTGGTCAACGTGTTCGCCCTGGGCAACCTGCCTGCCAGCGTTACCCATGACTGGCTCAGCTATGGCGTGGCCGGGCTCAACCCGTTCATGAACGTGCAGTCCAACGGCCGCGCCCAACAGAACCTGGCCGGGATCAGCGAAGTGGAGAAGGACAAGCGCGAGGAGTTCACCAGCCTGCCTTGGAACGAGCGCCTTGTTGAGGTCAAAGCCGGCAAGATGACCCACGAGCTGACCACCGACAAGAACGGCGTACTGCGCCTGAACCTGTTGGACAGCCCGTTTTCCGAACAGAACCTCAAGCACGTCGGCACCTTGCACCTGCAAGTGGTCGATGAAGACAACGGCGTGCGTGGCGATGCCAGCCTGCTGGTCAGCAGCAGCCTGCGCGGCAAGCTGCTCGAAGCCCACGAGCTGATTTTCGACGACCTTGAGGACGACGAGGTCGGCCAGTGGGTGCATCGGGTCAAGCGTTTGTCCGAGCTGGGCCTTGAAGAAGAAGCCAGTGAACTGGAGCAGAGCCTGATCGAGCTGACCCGCAACGATCCGGAACTGCAAGAGGAATTCGTCAAGAGCCTGACCAAGGCAACTGGCCGCGTGGTGGTAGATCCGGGCGCGCAATGAGCGCGCCTGGCACTCCTGTAACCACCGGGCCTGCTCTGCAGGCTGTCGCAGCTTCCACAGGGGCCGCGCACAGTCGCAATTTCGAGGCTTGGCCCAGATCCCTGTGGGAGATTCTATGGTTTCGGGCAAGTCGCTTTTGATTGTGTAGGAGCGGCCTTGTGCCGCGAAAGGGCTTGCCAAGCCCTGAAACCTGCTTTGCCCAAAGCCAGTGTTACAAATCCTTGAACAGATCCAACTGCTCATGCGCCCCGCGCAGATCGCGCAACCTCACCCCTACCCCAAGCAAACGCACAGGCTTGCCGCCGCGGGCGAATGCCTGCCTGAGCAAATGCTTGTAGCTGGCCAGGTCGCGGCCCGCGCCAGCCTGCTCCAGGGTGGTCTGGCTGAAGTCATGGAACTTGACCTTGACGAACGGCTTTTCAGGCCGGTAGCTGCTGTCCATGCGGGCAATGCGCTGGTCCAGGCTGGCCAACAGCTCGGGTAGCTTCTCCAGGCAGCTGTCCAGGTCTGGCAGGTCTTGGTCGTAGGTGTTTTCAACGCTTACCGACTGCCGCCGGCTGTCGTTGTGCACCGGGCGCTCATCAATGCCACGAGCCAAGCCCCATAAACGTTCGCCAAAGCTGCCGAACTCGCGCACCAGCGCCAGGCGCGACCAATCGCGCAGCGACAGGCAGGTATCGATACCCAGCCGGGCGAGTTTCTCTGCCGTGACCTTGCCAACCCCATGCAGGCGCGCTACAGGCAGTGCAGAGACGAACGCCTCCACCTCATCAGGGGTAATGACAAACAGCCCGTTTGGCTTGCGCCAATCACTGGCGATCTTGGCCAGGAACTTGTTCGGCGCCACCCCAGCTGAAACGGTGATGTGCAACTGCTGGGCGACACGCTTGCGAATATCGTCGGCGATGCGCGTGGCACTGCCAGCAAACCACTGGCTGTCGGTGACATCCAGGTAGGCTTCATCCAGGGACAGCGGCTCGATAAGGTCGGTGTAATCACGAAAGATCGCATGGATTTCCCGCGACGCCTCTTTATAAGCGTCAAAGCGCGGCTTGACGATCTCAAGGTCCGGGCACAGCTTCATGGCATGCCCTGAGGCCATTGCCGAGCGCACCCCATAGGCGCGGGCTTCGTAATTGCAGGTGGCAATCACGCCACGCTGCCCCGGTTGCCCGCCCACAGCCATCGGGCGCCCCACCAAACGCGGGTCGTCGCGCATTTCGATGGCGGCGTAGAAGCAGTCACAATCGATGTGGATGATCTTGCGCTGAGGCATGGACGACAGCCAGTACTGTAAATTCATACAGATAGTACTCCATGCGCCAGTCAGCGAAACAGCCCGCGCACGACAATCGGCCTACAAGCCCCGCCGATACTGGCCTCCCGCCCGGCCAAGGATGCTAAGAGTTTGAACGAGAAAGGTTTTTTCCATTTAAAACTTGACATGCGGAAGGAATTCCGTAGAATTCGATCTCACAGGCGCGGGATGGAGCAGCCTGGTAGCTCGTCGGGCTCATAACCCGAAGGTCGTCGGTTCAAATCCGGCTCCCGCAACCAGATTCAAGAAAAGGCCACTGTTTCGACAGTGGCCTTTTTTATTGTCTGCAGAAACGTCTGGGGGCGCTGCGCACCCCTTTCGCGGCACAAGGCCGCTCCTACAAGAGGTTGCGGTCACCTGTAGGAGCGGCCTTGTGCCGCGAAAGGGGTGCGTAGCAGCCCCGGCGATTTCAGCCTTGAATCAGGCTTTGGCCTTGGCAGCTGCGTCCTTGATCAGGGTTTGCAGCTCACCGTTTTCGAACATTTCCAGCATGATGTCGCTACCGCCGACCAGCTCACCGGCTACCCACAGCTGCGGGAAGGTCGGCCAGTTGGCGTACTTGGGCAGGTTGGCGCGGATTTCTGGGTTCTGCAGGATGTCGACGTAGGCGAACTTCTCGCCACACCCCATCACCGCTTGCGATGCCTTGGCCGAGAAGCCGCACTGCGGGGCATTCGGCGAACCTTTCATGTAAAGCAGAATGGTGTTGTTGGCGATCTGCTCTTTGATTGTATCGATGATATCCATGAAGCACCTCGGCTGAACTTTGCGACGTGATCGTCGGCACGGTGGCGCATTGTAACGAAAAGCTCGACAACGTGCTCGCCCTGCCCCGGCTTCACGCGGCCTCGACATCCACCGGCACGCCATTGAGCGCCGCATTGCCAGACACGCCATCACGCAGCTGCTCGTCGGTCAGGTCATTGGCGCTGACCCCAGGCTGCGCGGCCGCAATCTGCAGCTGCGCGCCATGGCGCTTGTGCCCGTAGCCATGGGGCAGGCTGACCACCCCGCGCATCATTTCTTCACAGGCCTGCACCTGCACTTCGAGCGCACCCGTGCGCGAACGCACCCTCACCGTCTGGCCGTCCTGTAACTGGCGATGCCGCAGGTCGTCGGGGTGCATCAGCAACTGGTGGCGTGGCTTGCCTTTGACCAGCCGATGATAGTTATGCATCCAAGAGTTGTTGCTACGCACATGGCGACGGCCGATCAGCAGCAATTGATCACGCGCTGGGGGCGCCTGCTGTGCCAGCCGTTCAAGGTCAGCGAGCAATGCCGGCGGCGCCGCCTCGACCGCTTGCCCGGCAGTGCGCAAGCGCTTGGCAAGATTGGCACGCAATGGGCCCAGGTCGAGGCCGTGGGGATATTGATCGAGCGTTGCCAGGGACAGCCGGTGCTCAGTCTCATCGCCGTAGCGCCCCTTGCGCAGGGCGAAATCGATCATCTGCGCAGGCGCCATGGTCGGTTTCAGCTCCACCTGGGCGCGGGCGGCGAACGCCTTGGCCAGGCCGACGAAAATCTCCCAGTCATGCAGCGCGCCCTCGGGCTTGGCCAGAATCGCCCGATTGAAGCGGGTAACGTTGCGCACCGCCAGCAGGTTGAAGGTCGAATCGTAGTGGTCGTTTTCAAGCGCCGAGGTGGACGGCAGGATCAGGTCGGCATGGCGGGTGGTTTCATTAATGTACAAGTCGATACTGAGCATGAAATCCAACCCCTCCAGGGCCTGATCCAGGCGTCGCCCATTGGGGGTGGAAAGCACAGGGTTGCCGGCCACAGTCACCAACGCCCGCACCTGGCCTTCGCCCGGCGTGAGCATTTCTTCTGCCAAGGCCGAGACCGGCAGCTCGCCGGCATACTCCGGCAGGCCGGAAACGCGGCTCTGCCACTGGTTGAAATGTCCGCCAGAGGTGGTGGCGACCAGATCGACTGCAGGCTCAGTGCACAGCGCGCCACCCTCACGGTCGAGGTTGCCGGTCACCAGGTTGATCAGTTGCACCAGCCAATGGCACAACGAGCCGAACGTCTGCGTCGAAACCCCCATGCGGCCATAGCACACCGCCTTGTCGGCAGCGGCGAAGCCCCGCGCCAACTGGCGGATGTCATCGGCAGCGATACCGCACAACGCGCTCACCGCCTGAGCATCGAAGGGCGCGATAGCCGCGCGCACCTGCTCAAGGCCGGTCACCGGCAGGTGGGTGCCGCGGGCGAGGCCTTCGGCGAACAGCGTGTGCAACAGCCCGGCCAGCAACGCCGCATCGCCGCCGGGGCGGATGAACAGATGCTGGTCGGCAAGCATGGCGGTTTCACTGCGCCGTGGGTCGACAACCACCAGCCGCCCGCCGCGAGCCTGCAAGGCCTTGAGCCGCTTCTCGACATCCGGCACGGTCATGATGCTGCCATTGGATGCCAGCGGGTTGCCACCCAGGATCAGCATGAACCCGGTGTGATCGATGTCCGGCACCGGCAGCAACAGGCCATGGCCGTACATCAGGTGGCTGGTCAGGTGCTGGGGCAACTGGTCCACCGAGGTGGCCGAGAAGCGATTGCGCGTTTTCAACAGGCCCAGAAAATAGTTGCTGTGGGTCATCAACCCATAGTTGTGCACGCTTGGGTTGCCTTGATACACCGCTACGGCATTGCGCCCGTGAGCCTGTTGTACCGCCCACAACCGTTCGGCGGCCAGCGCAAAGGCTTCATCCCAACTGATTGCCTGCCACGCCTGGCCCACACGCCGGTGCGGCTGGCGCAGGCGATCGGGGTCCGCTTGAATATCCTGCAGCGCCACCGCCTTCGGGCAGATATGCCCACGGCTGAAGGGGTCGAGGGCATCACCTTTGATCGAGGTGATCCGGGCGGCGCCCGCTGGGTCGTGGCTGACTTCAATGTTCAGGCCGCAGATGGCCTCGCACAGGTGACAGGCTCGGTGATGCAGGGTCTTGGTCATGGCCGCCTCTGCCTTGTTATGGGTCGCCCGACTATGCGCTGCCGGCCCATGCCGGGCCAGCGCACTTTGCGGCGTGAATCGGGCGACATCAGGCGGGCGATTCACGACAGCCGGTTTGCCAAAGCTGCGCCAGGGCGTGTACAAACCCTGTAGCAAATAAAAAACAGCGCACCCACAGGGGTTTAGCACGCCTGTCGTGGCGCGGACGCTGTTTCTCCCCTTGGTTTCAGGCGACATTTAATTATAGTATTGCGCCTTTCCCTAATCCGTCCGCCCCGTGCGGCTTACGCCGCAGGTCACTCCCGTTGTCAACAAAACCCATACGGTCGACCTGCACACTGTTGCAGATAAGGTAGTCAATCATGAGCGCTAGGCACTTTCTCTCCCTGCTGGACTTCACCACCGACGAATTGCTCGGGGTGATCCGCCGAGGCATCGAGCTGAAGGACCTGCGCAAGCGCGGCGTGCTGTTCGAACCGCTGAAAAACCGTGTCCTGGGCATGATCTTCGAAAAGTCGTCCACCCGCACCCGGGTGTCGTTCGAAGCCGGCATGATCCAGCTCGGTGGCCAGGCGATCTTCCTGTCCCCGCGCGACACCCAACTGGGCCGTGGCGAGCCGATTGCCGACAGCGCCATCGTGCTATCGAGCATGGTCGATGCGGTGATGATCCGCACCCACGCCCACAGCACCCTTACCGAGTTCGCCGCCAACTCGAAAGTCCCGGTGATCAACGGCCTGTCCGATGACCTGCACCCCTGCCAGTTGCTGGCCGACATGCAGACCTTCTTCGAGCACCGCGGCTCGATCCAGGGCAAGACCGTCACCTGGATTGGCGACGGTTTCAATATGTGCAACTCGTATATCGAGGCCGCCCGCCAGTTCGACTTCCAGTTGCGCATCACCTGCCCTGAAGGCTACGAGCCCGACGCCCGCTTCCTGCAGCTTGGCGGTGACCGCGTACAAATTGTGCGCGACCCCAGGCAAGCCGTGCGCGGCGCCCACCTGGTGACCACGGATGTCTGGACTTCCATGGGCCAGGAAGAGGAAACTGCACGGCGCCTGGCGCACTTCGCGCCTTACCAGGTCACCCGCGAACTGCTCGACCTGGCGGCACCCGATGCCCTGTTCATGCACTGCCTGCCCGCCCACCGCGGCGAGGAAATCAGCCAGGACCTGCTCGACGACCCACGGTCTGTCGCCTGGGACGAAGCTGAAAACCGCCTGCATGCACAGAAGGCCCTTCTCGAATTCCTTGTCGAACCGGCTTACCACCACGCATGAGTCAACCCCTACTGCTGAACCTGCGCAACCTCGCCTGCGGCTATGGCGACCAGCGCATCGTGCAAAACCTCAACCTGCACCTGAACGCAGGCGACATCGGTTGCCTGCTGGGCTCGTCCGGTTGCGGCAAGACCACCACCTTGCGCGCCATCGCAGGCTTTGAGCCTGTGCATGACGGCGAGATCCAGCTGGCTGGCGAGGTCATATCCCGTGCCGGTTTCACCCTGGCACCGGAGAAGCGCCGTATCGGCATGGTGTTCCAGGACTACGCGCTGTTTCCGCATCTTACCGTTGCGCAGAACATCGCCTTCGGTATCGGCAAACACCCCAAGCAAGCCGAAGTGGTCGAAGAAATGCTCGAGCTGGTCAAGCTTGGCGGCCTCGGCGGGCGTTACCCGCATGAGCTGTCCGGCGGCCAGCAACAACGTGTAGCGCTGGCCCGCGCACTGGCGCCAGAACCGCAACTGCTGCTGCTCGACGAGCCGTTCTCCAACCTCGATGTCGAGCTGCGCAGGCGCCTGAGCCATGAGGTTCGCGACATCCTCAAGAGCCGCGGCACCAGCGCCATTCTTGTCACCCACGACCAGGAAGAAGCTTTCGCCGTGAGCGACCAGGTGGGCGTGTTCAAGGAAGGCCGCCTGGAGCAGTGGGATACGCCTTACAACCTCTACCACGAGCCGCAGACCCCGTTCGTCGCCAGTTTTGTTGGCCAGGGCTATTTCATTCGTGGGCAGATGAGCAGCCACGAGTCGGTCAGCACCGAGCTTGGCGAGCTGCGCGGCAACCGGGCCTATACCTTGGCAGTCGGCAGTTCGGTGGATGTGCTGTTGCGCCCGGATGACATCATCCATGCGCCCGAAAGCGAGCTGCGTGCGCGCATTGTCGGCAAGAGCTTCCTCGGCGCCTCGACGCTGTATCGCCTGCAATTGCCGACTGGCAGCCAGCTTGAAGCGATCTTCCCCAGCCATATCGACCATCAGGTCGGGCAGGATGTCGGCATCGCCGTAGCGGCCGATCACCTGGTGTTGTTCCCGGTGCCGGGTAGCGTGGCGGCGCGCCAGGAGAACGGCGTGCGCCGCTACAGCTCGGCGCATTGACCTTTGCTCTGAGCCAGCCAGTGCTGGCCTCATCGCAGGCTATCGCCAGCTCCCACAGGGTCTGGGCAAGGACTCATTATTACGACTGCGCGCGGTCTCCGTGGGAGATTCTATGGTTGCGGGCAAGTCGCTTTTGATTGTGTAGGAGCGGCCTTGCGCCGCGAAAGGGCTGCGAAGCAGCCCCTGCGATTCTGGTGGATGCTCAGATCCTGGGGCTGCTTCGCAGCCCTTTCGCGGCACAAGGCCGCTCCTACAC